>CAJCIN010000145.1 GCA_903970385.1 Rhodospirillales bacterium
CGCCTTCGCCGCGAAGCGTGGCTTCGTGCGCGAGCGTCTCTTCGAACGCCGCCGTCGCGACCGGTGCGAGCACGAGTTGCGCGATGCGATCGCCGCGCCGAATCGTGAACGGTTCGGTACCAAAGTTTACGTCGATCATGCCGACGGGGCCACGATAATCCGCATCGATCGTGCCGGGCGAATTGAGCAGCGTGATTCCCGAACGCAGCGCGAGCCCGCTGCGCGGGCGCACCTGTACTTCGTATCCGAGCGGAATCTCGAGCGAGAACCCGGCGGGGACGAGCGCGCGCGCACCGGGTGCGAGCGTCACGTCGTCGTCGACGGCAGCACAGATGTCGGCGCCCGCGGCGCCCGCGCTCATATATTGGGGAAGCGGCAGTCCGTCGCCGGCGGGCAGGCGTTTGAGCCCGACCCGAACCGGCTCATTTGGCAAGCTCGGCCAGCTCTGCTTGAAAACTATCGACGTCGTCGAACGAGCGGTAGACGCTTGCGAAACGAATGTAGGCGACCTTGTCGATCTTCTTGAGCGCTTCCATCAGCTTCTCGCCGACCATCGTGACCGGCACCTCATTCTCGCCCCGCGAGAAGAGCTCGCGCTCGAGTCCGGCGACCGTTTCTTCCATCTGCCCTTCGGAAACGGGCCGTTTCTCGCACGCGCGGCGAAGGCCGCTCAAAACTTTATCACGGTTGTATTGCTCGCGGCGGCCGTCTTTCTTCACGACGAAGAGCCGCGGCGCTTCCATGCGCTCGTACGTGGTAAAGCGGTGCTTGCAATCCAAGCACTCGCGCCGGCGGCGCACCACGCTCTCATCATCGCGAGAATCGACGACCCGAGTCTCGCTCTTGCGGCAACCTGGACAGATCAGTTGAGACCCGAGCCTCCGAAGAACGGCCTAACGTGGCCGTGAGCGCCCACTAGATGTGGGGCCTCCTCGTAGTATAAGGCACAAGGCCTCGGGCCGCAAACGAGAGGCGCTAGGAGGCCGCGCCGATCTTGAACATTTTGGTGCCGCACACGGGGCACTTGCCCTGCGTCGCGGGGCGGCCGTTCTTCATCTGAATCTCGGTCGCGTCTTGCATTTCGCGCTTCGTCTTACACTTCACGCAATACGCCTGTGGTGTCGCCATTCTGGAGTCCCTTCGGTCGGTCGGTCGCGGACGGTCCCCGGCGAAGCCGTCGGGGTGGCGGTCGCGACAATCCCGCCGTCCATTCTCACGCGGCGGGGCGTTCCCTTGCCGTTCGGCGCCCTCGTCGCGATTGTGGTCCGAACGGCGTCCACGAGGAGACTACGGTGGAATTGGCACGGCCCCGCTTCGCATTCACCTGCGAGGCCTTCGGCCGGCGGATCGAGCGTGCCATGAGGACGCGCTTCCCCGGCCTGTGGGTGGCGGGCTCCCTCGCCGGCCTGGAGCGAACGACCGTGGCCGTCGTGGGTGCACGGGCGCCGTCCGATGCGGCCCGGGCGCGGGCGGAGCAGCTCGGCGAGGCGCTGGCGCGGGCGGGGGTGTGCGTCGTCTCGGGGCTGGCGCTCGGGATCGACGGAGCGGCGCACCGCGGGGCGTTGACCGGCGGCGGCCCGACGATCGGCGTGCTCGGGGGTGGCCACCGCTGCTTCTTCCCGCAGCGGAACCGCGCGCTCGCCGCGGAGATGATCGCGGCGGGCGGTGCCGTGGTCTCGCCGTTCGATCCGGATCACCCGGCGTATCCGTCGCAGTTTTTGCAGCGCAACGGCGTCGTGGCCGCACTCGCGGACGCGGTCGTCGTCGTCGAGGCCGCGGAGCGGAGCGGTGCGTTGAACACGGCGAGCTGGGCGGCGGATCTCAGCGTCGACGTGCTCGCCTATCCGGGCGACGTCGATCGCCCGAAGGCCGCGGGCTGCAACGCGCTCATCCGCGACGGGGCGACGCTCGTCCGCGGCCCGGACGACGTGCTGGAAGCGCTCGGGATGAAGCCCGCATCCGACGGCGCGAGGCGAGCCGCGAACGACGCCGTGTTCTCACCGCTCGAACGGCGCATCCTCGATCTGCTTGCGAACGGTCCGCGCGACGTCGACGGTTTAGCGGAGAGCGGCGTCGCCGTGGCCGAGATCGCAGCGGCGCTGGTGACGCTCGAACTCGTGGGCGCGGTTCGACGCGATGCACATGCGGCGATGTACGCGCGAGCTTGATTGCGATCCCGCGCGAAACGCCATGAGCCGAACGCGGCTCAGGTGGATCGAACCTCGCGTCGTACGGTCACGAGCTCTTCCGCCGTGCGTCGGATACGATCGACGTCCGGATGCAAACCCATCATGTCCTCGGCGACGCCGCTTAGGTAGTCGGCGAAATCGCGGGCGGTGCGTTCGCGGCCGTTGATGATCTTGGAGCGGATCACGCGCCCGTATGCATCATACTCGTCTCGAGGGTGACCTTCCAAACCGATCGGGTCCCAATGGTCGATAAGCATTTGCCGCACACGGTCTTCCAGCTCGTCGGTCATCGTCGCCACGTTCGCGATTGTAACATGTCTTTTCGTACGCAGTGAGCCGGCAGAAAAGCTCATCGCTGAAGTTGACATCTCTCGCATCACATCGAACGAGCGGTGATGAAACTTCGCCTGATCGCCGTCGGGAAGATTCGCGAGCCGTACGTCGCGCAGGCATGCGATGACTTTCGTACGCGCCTCGCGCGGTATGAGGCGTTCGAAGAGATCGAGGTCGCCGCTTCCCACGGCGGCGATCCCGAACGCGCGATGGCCGAGGAAGGCGAGCGAATCGTGCGGGCGCTTGCGCCGGGGGAGCCGCTCTGGCTGCTCGAGCGGACCGGCACGCAACTCTCCAGCGTCGAGCTCGGCGAGCGCATCGCGTCCGTCGCGGCGACCGGCGTGACGCGGCTCTCGTTCGCGGTCGCGGGCACTTACGGCGCGAGCCCGGCACTGCTCGAACGCGCGACGTTCCGGTTGTCGCTTTCGAAGCTGACATTCTTACACGAATGGTCCCGGGCGCTCGTGCTCGAGCAGCTGTATCGGGCGGCGAAAATCGCGCGAAACGAGCCGTATCACCACTGACGTTCCCTTTACACGGTCGCGCATGCGGGCGGCACGGCCGTGCCGTATAATCACCCCATGCCGAATGCTCGCCGACTTGCTCACCAAGCCGCCCGCTCCGTCGTCGCCGGAGCCGCCCTCGCGACCGCCGTCCTCGCCGCCTCGGGACGGCCGGCTCCCGCGCTGAGCGCCCAGCCGCGCGCCGCCGACATCGCGGCCAACGACAACACGATCCCGGGCGGCCGGTTCGCGGGCGGCGTTCTCCATCTCGATCTCGTCGCGCGCCACGGCATGTGGTATCCCGACGGTCCGGGCACGACGGGTCTACCGATCGAGGCGTTCGGCGAGGTGGGCAAACCGCTGCAGATTCCGGGACCGCTCGTCCGCGTGCCCGTCGGCACCCGCGTCGTCGCGACGATCCACAACGAACTCGGCCATCCGCTCAACGTACGCGGCCTCGCCGCACCGGCGGAGGCGGCGTCCTCCATCGTGCGCGTGCAGACCGCGCAGACGCGGACGGTTTCCTTCGTGCTCGACAAGGCGGGCGCGTTCGGCTATTACGGGAGCGACAATCCCGGCTGGAACGGTAACAACCCGAGCGAGACGATCGACACGCGCGTCTTCCGCGATGCCGAGCTCTCCGGTGCGATCGTCGTGGAGAAGCCGCACGCGCCGCGCGTCGATCACGTCTTCGTGCTCGGTATGTACGCGCCGGTGCGGCTCACCGACGGTACGCCGAACTTCATCTATCTGCTCGAGACGATCAACGGCCGTTCGTTTCCCGCGACGGAACACCTGACGTACGAGCGCACGAAGACCGTCCGTTGGGCCGTCTTCAACGCGTCGTCGATGAACCATCCGATGCACCTGCACGGCTTCTTCTATCGCATCGACCGGCCGAACGCATACGACGAAGTGACGCACGCGTTCCGCCCGGGTGAAGCCGAGGAACTCAGCTGGAATGCGGATCGCGCCGGCAATTGGATGTTCCATTGCCACATCATGGATCACATCTCGCGCCACATGTCCATTCACGATATGCTGACGCACAAGCCGGCGCCCCACGACATCAACGACAACACCGTCGCGGAACGTTTCCACTTGCCGAATCAGCCGATGGGCGGCATGGTGATCGCGGTGCGCGTCGCTCCGCATCCGGGCGATCGCGCAGCGGTCGCGGCGACGGCGCCGCGACGTCTCTCGCTTCTTCTCGATTCGCACGACGAGCCGCACGAACCGTATCCGGGCCTCACGAAAGATACCATCGCCTTGCAGGACGGTGCGGCGACGACGACGTCGACGGGCGATCTCGGTCCGACGATCGTCTTGACGCAAGCGCAACCCGTCGCGATCGCCGTCGTCAACAGAACGCGCGAGCAGACGAGCATGCATTGGCACGGTATCGCGCTCGATGACAGCTACTACGACGGCGGCTCGGGTATGGGTATGGCGATGAACGGCGAGCGGATGTCGCCGCCGATCGATCCGGGCGCGACCTTCGTCGCGCGCTTCGCGCCACCCGATGCCGGGACGTTCATGTATCACGCGCACATGGACGACGGCTGGCAGCTCGGCAGCGGCCTCGACGGTCCGCTGATCGTCATGCCGCCGGGAGAGAAGCTCGACCCGTCGACCGATCACGTCGTGATGATCTCCGAATCGTACGAAAAGGCGGGATCGCCGTTCGTCGCGATCGGTGGATCGCTCGCCCCGGCGCCGCTCACGATGGCGGTCGGCGTGCCGCAGCGACTTCGCCTCGGTCTCCTCACGCTCGGCGGACAAAACTTCGTCGTCTCGCTCGTCGATGCGGGTCACGTCGCGCGCTGGACGCCGATCGCGAAGGACGGCCGGGATCTTCCGGGCGAGCTGCGCCGCGAGGCGCCGGCATCCAACGCCATGACGATCGGCGAGACGCGTGACTTCCGCTTCGTTCCCGCGCACGCGGGACGCCTCGATCTCAACGTGTACGATCTCGACAACGGCGGCCTGCTCGTCGCTTCGCAGCCGATCGAGGTGTCCACGCCGTAACCGCAGGCTGGACACGAGCGCCGCGTAGCGAACGTCGTGCGTGATGAGCCGCACGACCACCGATCTCGCGCCGGAGGATAGAGAACTCACCCGACTCGCCGCGGCATTCTCGAAAGCCGCGGCGGATCTCGTTCCGGGCGATGCGCCGCCGGCCGTCGCGTTCGAGTCGCCGCGCAACGCCGCGTTCGGCGACTTCGCGTCGAACGTCGCGCTGCAACTCGCGAAGCGCGCGCGCCGGCCGCCGCAACAGCTCGCGACGGAAATCGTCTCGAAGATCTTCGTCGACGATCCCTCGCTGCACGACGTCGTGTCGGAAGCGACGGCGCTCGGCGGATTCATCAACGTGCGCCTCGCGCCCGCGTACTGGCAGCGCGTCGTCGCGCGCATCCTGAGCGAGGGCGATGCGTACGGACGCGGAGCGCCGACGGGCGAACGCGTCTCGCTCGAGTTCGGAAGCGCGAATCCGACGGGGCCGCTCGTCGTCGTGCAGGGCCGCACGCTCTCGCTCGGCGACTCGATCGCGCACGCGATGCGGTTCTGCGGCGTCACGGTCGAGACCGAGTGGATCATCAACGACGCGGGCTCGCAGGTCGATACGCTCGGGCGGTCGCTCTACGCGCGCTATCGCCAGATCGCGGATCCCGCGTTTCCGTTTCCGGACGACGGCTATCCCGGCGACTACCTGATCCCGATCGCGCGCGAACTGCGCGACGCACACGGCGCGCGATTCGACGATGCGCCGGAAAGCGAGTGGCTGCGCCTCTTCGCGACGTTCGGACGCGACCGTCTCGTCGCGGGCCAACGCGAAACGGCCGAGCGGTTTCGCGTCACCTACGATCGCTGGCAGAGCGAAAAGGAACTACACGAGTCGGGCGCCGTCGCGCGCGGCGTCGAGCGCCTGCGCGAACTCGGCCACACGTACGAATCGGACGGCGCCGTCTGGATGCGCACGACCGCGTTCGGCGACGACAAGGATCGCGTGCTCGTGCGCCAGGACGGCCGCCCGACGTACTACGCACCGGACGTCGCGTACCACTACGAAAAGCTGCAGCGCAACGATCGCGCGATGCTGATCCTCGGGCCCGACCATCACGGCTACGTCACGCGCCTCGGCACGATCGCCGCCGCCTTCGAGCGGCCCGGCGCGATCTCGGTGTTGATCGCGCAACTGATGACGACGATTCGCGACGGCGAGGTCGTGAGCCTCAGCAAACGTCACGGCGACGTGCTGACGCTGGACGACGTGATCGACGAGGTCGGCGTCGACGCCGCGCGCTTCTTCTTCGTGATGATGAACGCCGACTCGCCGATGACGTTCGACCTCTCGCTCGCGAAGGAACAGACGAACGACAATCCGGTCTTCTACGTGCAGTACGGCCACGCGCGCATCGCGTCGATCGTCGCTCGCGCGCCCGCGGAGCTCGTCGCACGCGCCGCGCGCGGCGAAGCACTCGACCGTCTCGACGCGCCCGCGGAAATCGCGCTCGCGCGCCGGCTCTCGGAGTTTCCCGCCGTCGTGCGTGCCGTCGCCGACACGTACGCGCCGAGCCGCCTCGCGCGGTACGCGCAGAGCGTCGCCGCGGACTTCACGCAGTTCTACATGGCGAGCCGCGTGCTCACGGACGACGCCGATCTCTCGACGGCGCGCCTCGCGCTCGCGCTCGCGGCGAAGCACGTGCTCGCGACGTCGCTCTCGCTCCTCGGCGTCACCGCTCCCGAGAAGATGGAGCGGCTCGAAGCGGACGACTAAAGCGCCGCGACGCGCTCCGCCGCCGGCGGGTCCGGCGCCGCGCCGGGTGCGATCTCGACGACCGCGACGATCGGAACCGGACGCGCGCGCTGCGCGCGATAGAATTGCCATGCGACCTTCGCGAGCGCGGCCGCCGGAATGCCGAGCAACAGGCCCGGCAGACCGAACAATTCGCCGCCGGCGAACGTCGCGAACATGACGACGATCGGCGAGACGCCGACGCTCTCCGACATCACCTTCGGCACGAACAGCGTGTCGGCGACGCGCCCGATCGCGAAGACGATCACCTGCGTCCAGATCACCGTCTGCGCGCCTTGCGGCGCGGCGAGCACGAGCGCGACGACGTGCGCGAACACCATGCCGACGAACGGCACGGCGTACGCGAGCCCCGCGATGATGCCGAGGAGCAGCGCGAACTTGAATCCCGACACGAGCGTGAACGCGAACACGAGCGCGCCGACGATGAAGCACAGCGCCGCTTGGCCCGCGACGTAACTGCCGAACACGTTCGCGAGCTCGCGCCCGAGCGCGCGTGCGGTCTCGCGCCTGTGCTCCGGGAGGAGCCCGTAGATCGGATCGAAGATCGTATCGCCGCGCAAGAGAAAGAATGCGGAGAGCACGAGCGCGGAGATGCCGACGAACGTCGCCGTGAACGTGCCGATCAGGATCTGCGAGAGCGATCCGAGCGCGACGTTGAGCACGTACGAAACGCGCGCCGCGAGCAGGCCGCGCAGATCGCCGTATCCGGGCGGAAGATACCGCGCGCCGACGTGATCGTGCATGAAGCGCTGCGTCGCGTCGATCCAGCCTTGCACCGCATCAATGTAGGACGGCGCGTTGAAGGCGATGCTCTGCACCTGATCGAGCGTCACGGGCACGACCAGAACGACGAGCACGATCACCGTGACGATCAAGGCCGCGTAGACGACCGCGATCGCGAGCGGTCGCGCGATGCGGCGTTCGAGCCGGACGACCATCGGCGACGCGCCGAACGCGATGAAAGCGGCGATGACGAACACGCTGAGCGTGCGTGGAATGTGCGCGGCGAACCAGACGCCGGCGGCGAGAACGAGAAGCGCGACGATCGCGAGAAACGCGCGACGCCGCACCACCGCAGACGTTACAGCGTCTTGCACAGCAGACGCCGCTCGGTGCGGTAGCCGGCTTGCGCGTAGAGCTCGCGTGCCGCGGCGTTCTCCTCGGTGACCATGAGCGATACGACGCCGAGCCCGCGTGCGCGCGCGCGCTCTTCCGCGGCCGCGAGCAACGTCGCGCCGACGCCGCGCCGGCGCGCGTCCGGTTCGACCGCCATGTACGCGATGAACGCTTGCGGCATCCCCGTGACTTCGTCGGGGAGATCCTCGAGCATCAAGACGAAACCGAGCGGGCCTTCGAGCGCACTCTCGGCGATCTCGAGCACGTACTTGCGCGCGAATGCGTAGGCGAGCAAATTCCGGTAGCTCTCGACGACGAACGCCTCGGGCGCTTCGCGCAAAGACGACACGCTGTCGACGGACGTGCGCGAACCGAGATCGAGCACGAACGCTCGATCGGCTTCCGAGCCGCCCCGCAACGTGATCGCGCTCAACGCGCGGCTTCCATCGGCCGTCGGCGCCACTCCGCGAGCAACGCTTCGAACGCCGCGACGAACGCCGCGTTCTCGGGCTCCGTTCCGACCGTCACCCGCAGATAGCCCGGCATGCCGAGACCGTCGCCCGATCGGACGATGACGCCGCGTTCCAACAGCGCGAGGTAGGCGGCCTGCGCGTCGATCGGCGTCGCGACGGCGATGAAATTCGCGGCGGTCGGATATGCGTGCACGCCGAGCCGCTCGAACGCGGCGTAGAGCTGACGCTTCCCGCGCTCGTTCGTTTCGATGCTGCGCGCGAAAAACTCGCGATCGTCGAGGGCGGCGAGCACCGCCGCGGCCGCAGGCCCCGCGACGTTGAACGGCAGGCGCACGCGATTGAGCGTGTCGACGATCTCGGGCGAGCCGTACGCGTAGCCGAAGCGAATGGCCGCGAGACCATAGATCTTCGAAGCCGTGCGCAGGACGACGGTCATGGGTCGTTCGCGCAAGACGTCGACGCCGTCGGTCCCGTCCGCATCCATGAATTCGCGATACGCCTGATCGATCACGAGCAAGACGTCCGGTGGAAGGGCGCGCGCGAACGCGAACAGCGCGGCACGTTCGACGCGCGTGCCGGTCGGGTTGTTCGGGTCGCACACGAACACGAGTTTCGTGCGCGCCGTAACGGCGGCGAGCATCGCGTCGAGATCGTGGACGCCGTCCCGTAACGGGACCTCGATCGAACGGCCGCCCGCGAGGTCGGCGTCTTTGCGGAAGAGCGAGAACGTCGGCTTCCCCATGACGACCTCGTCGCCTGGATCGACGAACGCGTTGAAGAGCACCTGGACGAGTTCGTTGCTACCGTGGCCGAGCACGACGTGCTCGACGCCGAGGCCGTACGGTCTCGCGAGCCGCTCGCGCAACGCGGCATGATCGTCTTCAATATATGCACTGAGGTCGGCGATCGCGTGCAACGCGGCCATCGCTTTCGGAGAGCTACCGAGCGGATTCTCGTTTTGCGAGAGCTTGACGGGATGCTCGATCCCGTACCGGCGGCGCACTTCGTCGACCGACGTTCCCGGCTTGTACGGCGCGAATGCGCGCAGCGACGAGCGGAGGAGGCGGTCGAGCGGCGGTTGCATCTACGCCGTAGTTCGCTTCGTCTGGAGAACGCCCATGCTCGCCGCCGCGCTCATCGTCGCCGGCCTTTTCGCGTCGTCGAAGCCGGTCGTGCCGGTAACGGCGACGTGTCCCGCATCGCCCGAAGCGACATTCGTCGCAGGGGCGCGCGCCTGTCCCGCACTCGAAATCTCGGGCTCGGTCGACGCGCGCGGCGTGACGCTCGATCCGGTCTACGACGTCTCGGCGACGCCGGGCGAGTTCACGCGGCCGGCCGAAGGCGCCGTTCTCACGGGCTATGCCGCGGACGGACGACGGCTCTTCGCGTTCCCGGTCGGCGCGAACGGCTCGTTCCATGCATTCGTTCCGCTCGCGCTACCGGCGCAACAGATGCTCGCGCGCGTCGTGCTCGCGAGCGGAGACGCGCGATCCGAGCGCGTCGCCGTGGCGCACGGCGAACCGGAAGCGGAGATCGTCGCGATCGACGACGGCCGTGCGATCGTCGCGTGGAACGCGCACGCGTTTCCGGCGATCCGCGTACGCGAATCGCCCGAGCGCGCCCCGATCGCGGCCGGCGCGGGCACGAGCACGTTCGAACAGATGTCCGTCGATACGCGCGTGCGCCGCATCTACGTCGAGTTCTCCGACGGCGTGCGCAGCGTCACGCGCACCTACACGATCTTCGGCCGGCGCTAACGCGCGAGAAAGCGCGAGCCGGGTTCCGTGATCGGTTCGCCGTTCGCGCATTGCGGGCACTCGGCCGGATCGTACGACACGACGGGCAGATCGAGCAACGCGATCGTCGGCACGCCGAAGTCCGACGGCTGCCTGCGCACGATCACGCCGACGCCGACGACGGTCGCACCGCGCGCGCGCACGACCTCGAGTACCTCGCGCACGGAACCGCCGGTCGTCACGACGTCCTCGACGACGAACGCGCGATCGCCCGGCCCGAGCGCGAAGCCGCGCCGTAACGCGGGCACGCCGTTTTCTTTCTCGACGAAGATCGCTTTGAAGCCGCCGCCGAGTTGGCGCGCGGTTTCGTACCCGAGCACGATGCCGCCGACGGCCGCGCTGACGACGACGGTCGGCGCGAATTCGCGTGCGCGATCCGCGAGCGTCGCGGCGAGCCGCTCGACGATCGCCGGATCCTCGAGGATGCGAAACTTCTGCACGAACCGGTCGCTGTGCCGTCCCGACGATAGACGGAAGTGACCGTCGAGGAGTGCGCCGCGCTCCGCGAGCGCGCGCGGCAGTTCGTCATCCACGCGTCGCCGTTTCCATCTCCGCGAGGATCGCGCGCGCGGCCGCGACCGGATCGGCCGCCCGGACGATCGGCCGTCCGACGACGAGATAATCGGCGCCCGCTTCGACGGCACGCTGCGGCGTCGCGATCCGCTTTTGATCGCCGGCCGACGTTCCCGCGGGCCGGATTCCCGGGCACAGCACCGCGAACTCCGCTCCGAAGTACGCCTTGAGGTCGTGCGCCTCGTGCGGGCTGCAGACGACGCCCGAGCAGCGCGCGTCGCGCGCGAGCGCCGCGAGCCGCATGACGTTTTCGCCGGGACCGCCCTGCAGGCCGAGTTCGCCGAGATCTTCCGGCGCGATGCTCGTCAAGAGCGTGACGGCGAAGATCTGCGGCGGGTCGATACCGAGTTCGGCCGCGCGCTCGGCGGCGCCGGCGACCGCCGACTGCATCATCTCGTTGCCGCCGAGCGCGTGGACCGTGATGATGCGCGTACCGCGCCGTACGAGCGCTCGCACCCCGGCCTCGACCGTGCGCGGAATGTCGTGCAGCTTCGCGTCGAGGAAGACGTTCGCGCCGAGCGACTCGAGTCGCTCGCGAATCGCGTCGCCGTAGCCGTAGAGCGGCTCGTAACCGACTTTGAACCAGACGCCGAGCGGCGCGAGGCGTTCGACGAGGGAGAGCGCGGCATCGCGATCGTCGAGGTCGAGCGCGACGATGAGTTTCGGTTGCGTCGTGACGGTCATGCTCCGGACGGTTCGACGGCCGGCGCGGAGCGTCCGCGCAAGAAGCCGGGGTTCGCCGCGCCGACGATCTCCCGCAACGACCCGATTTTACGTGCCGCGAGATACGCGCGGATGCCGTCCGCGACGTCGACGGGTGCGCGCGGATCCGTGAAATTGCCGGTGCCGATCGACACGGCGCTCGCGCCCGCGAGCACGAACTCGAGTGCGTCGCGTGCCGTCTCGATGCCGCCCTGACCGAGGATCGGAATGCGCACCGCGCGTGCGACCTCCCACACGGCGAGCACCGCGATCGGACGGATCGCGGCGCCGGACAAGCCGCCCGTGACGTTGCCGAGTTTCGGTGCCGTCCGGTCGACGTCGATCGACATGCCGCGCACCGTGTTGACGACGGCGAG
>CAJCIN010000146.1 GCA_903970385.1 Rhodospirillales bacterium
GATCGGCGACGTAGAGCGTCTTGTCATGAAGCGAAAACATCGGGGAGAGAACGTACGTTCGGTACCCGGACATGCACCCCTTGCGAGGTCGAGACGGTTCGATATGACGTACGACCTCTCGACAACACGTTGGAGCGAACATCTTGGCACGCATCTATGACAACATCGCCGACACGTTCGGCAACACGCCGCTCGTGAAGATCCCGCGGCTCAACAAGGGCTTGCCGGGCACGGTGCTCGTGAAGATGGAATCCCAGAATCCCGCCGGTAGCGTCAAGGATCGCATCGGCCTCGCGATGATCGAAGCGGCGGAACGCGACGGTCGCCTGCGCCCCGACACCGTCATCGTCGAGCCGACGAGCGGCAACACGGGCATCGCGCTCGCGTTCGTCGCGGCGGCCAAGGGCTATCCGATCATCCTCACGATGCCGGACACGATGACCATCGAGCGCCGCAATCTGCTCAAGGCCTACGGCGCGCAGATCGTGCTGACGCCGGGCGCGAACGGCATGCCGGGCGCGATCGAGAAAGCGCGCGAGATCCGCGACTCGAATCCCGGCAAATTCTTCATGCCGCAGCAGTTCGAGAACCCCGCGAATCCCGAGATCCATCGCCGCACGACGGCCGAGGAGATCTGGCGCGATACCGACGGCGCGGTCGACGTGTTCGTCGCGATGGTCGGCACGGGCGGGACCATCACGGGCGTCGGCGAGGTGCTCAAGGAGCGCAAGCCGGGCGTTCGCATCGTCGCGGGCGAACCGGACGCGTCGCCGATTCTCTCGGGCGGTCAGCCGGGCAAACACAAGATCCAGGGCACGGGCACGGGTTTCGTTCCGAAGGTGCTCGACGTGCACGTGTTCGACGAAGTGATCCGCGTGACCGACGAAGATGCGATCGCGACCGCGCGTCGCGCCGCGCGTGAAGAGGGCGTCCTCGTCGGGATCTCGGCGGGCGCCAATATCTGGGCCGCGCTGCAGGTCGCCGCGCGCCCCGAGATGGCCGGAAAGCTGATCGTGACGATCGGTTGCGATACGGGCGAGCGGTATCTCTCGAATCCGGTGTTCGCCGAACAGGAAGCGCAGATCGTGGAAGCCGCGCTCGCGTAACTTTTCGGGCCGGGTTTCCGTAGTCCATGAGGCGTCGCCGCGAGGCGGCGCCTCTTTACGCTCCGAACCGTTTCGGGTCGCCCGCTCACCTTGGAGTACCATGCCGTCCTCGATCGCACGAATCGCATCCGCCGTCGCCCTCGTCGCCCTGCTCGGGGCGGTCCCGCAGCCGGTTCCTGCGCGGGCGCCCGCATCCGACACCTCCGTCACGCGCGACACGCTCGCGAACGGGCTGCGCGTCGTGATCGTGCGCGATCCGCTCGCACCCGTCGTTACGGTGTACGAAAACTATCTCGCCGGCGCGAACGAGACGCCCGACGGTTTTCCCGGCATGGCGCACGCTCAGGAGCACATGGCGTTTCGCGGATGCACGGGCGTCTCGGGCGATCAGACGTCGGCGCTCTTCGCGCAACTCGGCGGAGACGGCGACGCGGACACGCAGCAAGACATCACGCAATTTTTCGAGACGGTTCCCGCGGCCGATCTCGACATCGCGTTGCAACTCGATGCGGCATGCATGCGCGGCGTCGACGATTCCGAAGACGAATGGGCGAGCGAACGTCCCGCGATCGAGCAAGAAGTCGCGAGCGATCTCTCGAGCCCGGGCTATCTCGCATTCACGCGACTGAGCGCCGATCTGTTCGCCGGCACGCCGTACGCGCACGATCCGCTCGGCACGCGCGCCTCCTTCGACAAGACGACGGGCGCGCTCATCAAAGACTACGCGACGTCGTGGTACGCGCCGAACGATGCGGTGCTCGTCATCGCGGGCGACGTCGATCCGCAGGCCGCGCTCGCGACGATCCACACGCTGTACGGCTCGATTCCGTCGCGTCCGCTGCCGGCGCGACCGGCCGTGTCGCTCTCACCCGTGAAAGCCGAGACGTTCTCGCTCGATAGCGATCTGCCGTACGTCGTCGTCAACCAGGCGTATCGCTTCCCGGGCATGGACGATCCCGACTACGCGGCGTCGCGCGTTCTCGCGGACGTACTCGGCAGCGCGCGCGGCGACATCTTCGGCCTGACGCCGCAGAACAAGGCATTGCAGTCCGGCTTCCAACTCGTCGCGACGTATCCGAAGGCGAGCGAAGCGCAGGCGTTCGGCGCGCTCGCGAGCGGCGCCGATCCGAAACCGCTGGAAGCTGCGCTCTCGACGCTCGTCGCGAAAGCGGCGCGCGACGGCGTCTCTCCGGAATTGGTCGAGGCGGCGAAGCGCTCGGAGATCGCGCAGAGCCAATTCGGCCGCAACTCGATTCCCGATCTGGCGTCGGCGTGGTCGTCGGCGATCGCGGACGAGGGCCGCTCGTCGCCGGACGACGACGTCGCGGCGATCGCGAAGGTCACGGTCGACGACGTGAATCGCGTTGCGAAGAAGGTCCTCGATCCGGCCGCATCCGTCACCGCCGTGCTCGTGCCGCGCCCGTCGGGCAAAGCGATCGCATCGAAGGGCTTCGGCGGCGGTGAGACGCTGTCGTCGCCGCCGACGAAGCCCGTCGAGTTGCCCGTGTGGGCGAAGGACAAGCTCGCGCAAGTCGACGTGCCCGCGTCGACGCTCTCGCCGAGCGACACGACGTTGCCGAACGGCGTGCGGCTGATCGTGCAACCGGAGACGGCGAGCGACACGGTCACGGTCTTCGGCTCGATCCGCCACAACGACAACTTGCAGACGCCGGCGGGCAAGGACGGCGCGAGCACGCTGCTCGACGACCTCTTCTCGTACGGCACGACGAGCCTCGATCGGCTCGACTATCAGAAGGCGCTCGACGACATCGCGGCAACGGAGACGTCCGGCACCGAGTTCACGCTGCACGTGCTCAAGTCGCACTTCGATCGCGGCGTGCAGTTGCTCGCGGACGACGAACTCCATCCCGCGTTACCGCCGAGCGATTTCAAGGTCGTCCGGAATCAGGAGACGGTCGCCGCGGCGGGCGAACAGCAGAGTCCCGCATACTTCGCGTCACGCGCGCTGCGGCGCAGTCTGCTGCCGCCCGGCGATCCGGCGCTGCGCGTCGCGACGCCGGACACGATCGCCCGCGACACGCTCGACGACGTGCGCGCGTACCACAACGCCGTCTACCGGCCGGACATGACGACGATCGTCGTGCTCGGGAACGTGACACCCGACGAAGCGAAGGCCACGATCGAGAAATACTTCGGTGCGTGGAAGGCGAGCGGCCCCGCGCCGCGCGTCGACCTCGGACCGATTCCGCCGAACGCACCGTCGACCGCCGTCGTGCCGGACCGAAGCCGCGTGCAAGATACCGCGGTCCTCGCCGAGACGGTGGCGATCTCACGCACGGATCCGCAATACTACGCGTTGCAGCTGGGCAACAACGTGCTCGGCGGCGGCTTCTACGCGACGCGGCTCTACCACGATCTGCGTCAGGTCGCGGGCCTCGTCTACAGCGTGGACGTGCAGTTCAGCGCGGGGAAGACGCGATCGACGTACGTCGTGTCGTACGGCTGCGATCCGAAGAACGTGTCGAAGGCGCACCGGCTGATCGCGCGCGATCTGTTCGCGTTGCAGAAGACCGACGTCACGCCGGGCGAACTGCAGCAAGCGAAGGCGATCCTGTTGCGGCAGCTTCCGCTCGGCGAAGCGAGCGAAGACTCCGTCGCGAGCCGGCTCGCGGGGTACGCGGAGAGCGGACTGCCGCTCGACGAGGGCCATCGCGGAGCGGCCGTCTACGCCAAGCTGACCGCCGCCGACATTCGCGCCGCGTTCGCCAAGTACGTTCGCCCCGCGGCGTTCGTCGAGGTCGTGCAGGGGCCGACCCCGAGTTGATCGTCGTCGTCACGCGCGGCCCGCTCGTCGAGTCGCGGCACGACGTCGCCGCGTGCGTCGCCGATGCGCGCGGTACGGTGACGTTCGCGACGGGCGACGTCGAGCGGCCCGTCTTCCTGCGGTCGTGCGCGAAGCCGTTCATCGCGGCGGCGGTGGCGGCGTCGGGCGCGGCCGAACGTTTCGGCTTCGGCGACCGGGAACTCGCCGTGATGAGCGCGTCGCACAACGGCGAGCCGTTTCACGTCGCCGCGGTCCGCGGGATGCTCGAGGCGATGGGTCTCGACGAGACGAGCCTGCGCTGCGGCGCGCACGCGCCGGCATACGAACCGGCGGCGGATGCGCTTCGCGCCGCGGGCGAAGCCCCGTCGGCACTGCACAACAACTGCTCGGGCAAGCACGCCGGCATCCTCGCGCTCTGCGTGCACCTCGGGCTCGACGTCGCGACGTATCTCGAACCGGAGCATCCGGCGCAGCAGCGGATCCTCGCGCTCTGCGGCAGGCTCGCGGACGAGTCGCCGGCCGCGATGCCGCTCGGCATCGACGGCTGCGGCATCCCGGTGTACGCGACCTCGCTGCGCCGCGCGGCGCAATCGTTCGCGCGCTTCGCGACGCTCGACGGCGTGAGCGACGCCGACGCGCGCGCCCTCGAGCGGGTGCGCCGGGCGATGCGGGCCGAGCCGCGGTACGTCGCCGGAACCGGCCGCTTCGATACGGCGCTGATCGAGGCGACGGGCGGCCGGATCGTCGCGAAGGCCGGCGCCGAGGGCGTCCACGGCGATGCGCTCGTGCGCGAAGGTCTGGGGCTGACGCTCAAAGTGCTCGACGGCGCGCGGCGGGCCGCGGCGCCGGCCGCGATCGACCTGCTGCGGGAGGTCGGCGCCTTCGCACCGGGCGAAGCCGAGAGGCTCCGTGATTTCGCGATGCCGGTGGTTCGCAACGTCGTGGGCGTAGCGGTCGGCCGGGTCGCGGCGGAGGCTGACACAATTCCCGCCTGAGCGCCGTCGTACCGGTGTCTTGCCGTCGCCTGAAGGGCACTTCGCGTGATCGAATTTTTCCTACGCCGGCCGATCTTTGCAGCGGTCTGCTCGCTCATTATCCTCCTCGCCGGGCTCGTGTCGATTCCGACGCTGCCGATCGCGCAGTTTCCGAAGGTCGCGCCGCCGGTCGTCACGGTCACCTCGACGTACGTCGGCGCGAGCGCCGAGACGGTGGAAGACTCGGTCACGACGATCCTCGAGCAGGGCATCAACGGCGTTCAGGGTCTGCGCTACATGTCGTCGCAATCGAGCAACAACGGCACGAGCACGATCACGTGTACGTTCGCGCTCGAGCGTAATCTCGATCTCGCCGCGACCGACGTGCAGAACGCGATCCAGACGGTGCAGGCGCGCCTGCCGCAAGAAGTCGTCGCGCAGGGCATCACCGTCAACAAGAACGCGGGCGACTTCGTGATCGGCATGGGCATCTCGTCGCACGATGCAAACCTGACGCCGCTCATCATGTCGAATTACGCCGACCTCTACATCAAGAACGAGCTCAAGCGTATCGCGGGCGTCAGCGACGTCATCATCTTCGGCGAGCGCAAGTATGCGATGCGCCTCTGGCTCGATCCGAAGCGGCTGGCCGACAACGGCCTCGCGGCGACGGACGTGCAGAACGCGCTGTCGGATCAGAACGTTCAGGTCGCGGCCGGCGCGATCGGCGCGCCGCCGACGAACGGAAACCAGCCGTATCAGATCAGCGTTCGCGCGCTCGGGCGGCTTTCGACGCCCGACCAATTCATGAACGTGATCCTCAAGAACAATCCGGACGGCGGTCACGTCTATCTGCGCGACGTCGGACGCGCGGAGATCGGGGCCGAGGACTATTCGACCGACCTCCGCTTGAACGGGAAATCGGCCGTCGGCCTCGGCGTTCAAGCGCTGCCGAGCGCGAACGCGCTCGACGTCAGCAAGGCGGTTCGCGCGCGCCTCGTCGAGCTCTCCGCGAAGTTTCCGAAAGGCATGTATTACGAGGTCGCCTTCGATACGACGACCTTCGTCAACGAATCGATCAAGGAAGTGTTCATCACGCTCCTGATCGCGATCGCGCTCGTGATCTTCGTCATCTACCTGTTCTTGCAGGATTGGCGCACGACGCTGATCCCCGCGATCACGATTCCCGTCTCGCTGATCGGCACGTTCGCGCTCATGAAGGGCCTCGGCTTCTCGATCAACACGCTGACGCTCTTCGGCTTGACGCTCGCGACCGGTCTCGTCGTCGACGACGCGATCGTCGTCATCGAGAACATCGCGCGCTTCGTCCAAGAAAAACGCATGTCGCCGCTCGCCGGCGCCTCGGCCGCGATGCAGGAGATCACGGGCGCCGTCGTCGCGACGTCGCTCGTGCTGCTCGCCGTCTTCGTCCCCGTCGCATTCTTCCCGGGCGAGACGGGCCAGCTCTATAAGCAGTTCGCCCTCACGATCGTGTGCTCGATCATGATCTCGCTCTTCAACGCGTTGACGTTGACGCCGACGCTCTCGGCATTGTTGCTCGGGCGGCAGGAACGGCCGCGCAATCGCTTCTTCGTGGCGTTCAACGACGGCGTCGACCGCATGCGCCGGTATTACCATTCGTCGCTCGGCGGATTACTGCGCTTCCGTTACGTGATCGTGTTGCTCTTCGTCGGCGCGCTCGTGATGACGGGCATCCTCTTCACGTCGACGCCGACCGGGTTCACGCCGGACGAAGATCAAGGCTATTTCATCGTCTCCCTTCAGGCGCCGGAAGGCTCGTCGATCGACTACACGGAGCGCGTCGCGAAGCACGTCGAAGATCTGATTCGCGGACACTCAGAGGTCGTGCGCGTGTTCGACGTCATCGGCTTCGGCTTTTCGGGCAACGGTCCGAACAAAGCGACGATGTTCGTGCTGCTCAAAGACTGGGCCGATCGCCCGGGCTTCATCCACACGATATTCCCGCTCCTCTACGGCCCGCACGGCATGCAGGGTCAGTTCTCGCAGGTCACGGGCGCTCAGACCTTCGCGTTCAATCCCCCCGCGATCTCCGGCGTCGGCAACGTCGGCGGCTTTCAGTACGAACTCGAGGATCGCGGCGAGGTCGGCCTCGAGAAGCTCAATGCGACGGCGTATCAATTCATCGGCGCGGCCGCGCGCAATCCGAAGCTGAGCAACGTCTACACGTCGTTCCGCAACGACAACCCGCA
>CAJCIN010000147.1 GCA_903970385.1 Rhodospirillales bacterium
CGACGAGCGGGAAGATGAAGCGGCTCGGGCCGCGCATGCGTCGCACCATCGCCGCGAGGACGCCGTCCTCGTGACGCGTCGCGAGCCTCGTGAGGAACGCGAAGGCGACGCGCTGGACCGCGAGTGCCAGGATGGCGAAAAGGACGAGCGTGGCCACGGCGATCGCGCCGTCGCGCTCGGCCGGCGAGAGCGCCCCGTTCAGTGAAGTCATGCGTTCGCCCTACCGCGACGGCCCGCTCGTTTAACGCTTTAGAAATATCTTCCCGGACGCGAACGGCGATGCGTAAACGGCGCCTGTGCGCGTGTGATCCGGCGCACTCAGGTTGCGTGCGTTCGGCGCGCCATCGCGATCAGCGTGTCGCGCGCGTCGTCGGCGTCTCGCAAGCGATGATCGAACGGGATCCGCACGGTTTCGCGCGCATCCGCCGTGACGACCGCGAGCGTCATCGAGTCGGCATCCATCGTGTCCATTCGCGCCGAGACGACGTCGCGACACCCACCGAAGATCCGCGCGTAGTGCGCGATGGAATCGGCATGATCGTCGTTCATGTGCGCGCAGATCGCGGCGACGGCTTCGGGGCTCAATCGGCCGCTCCGGCGAGCGCACGCGTCGGCATCACGGTTCCCGATTCGACGTCCGCGGGCGTGATCGCGTGCGGGTACCCGACCTTGACGGTGTCGCTCGCATTCCAAGCGTCGACGACGAGATCGCGGAACTCTGCGGCGCCGTCAGCGAGCCGTGCGTCGACGAAGGTCACCGCGTCGGGCGTTGCGTTCGCGAACGCGCCGGCCTTGTCGAGATCGTAGAGCGGCACGACGTGCGAGGCGCTCGCCGCGAGATACGTGCCGACGAGCGTCGCGATCGGCGCGGTCGACGGCCGCACGGGCGCCATTGCCGCCGTGACCGCATCGAGCGTCGCGTGCGCGTCGACGAACCGCGTCTCGAAATCGGCGTGGAGCGTGTGGGACTGCGAATAGCCATTCGGGTTCGGATAGGCGCCCCAGCCGTTGAAGTGCACCGTGATGTGGAGCGGCTGACTCGCGTCGCCGACATAGTGGCTCCAGATGCCGATGTCGCGCAACGTCAGCGTTTCGCGCAACGCACGGTCCGCCGTGAACCACGCGCGATCTTGCGTGGATGAGGATTTGAGCGCGGCATCGTCGATGCGCCAGATCGCAAAGTCTTTCGCGATCTGCTGCCAGCCGTCGATGAGCGCGTACGGCAGATATCCCGCTTTGTACTCGTCCGAACCGGCGCCGCGCAGCGCGGTGTCGTAGGCTTCACGCGTCGCAGGCAACGCACGCAGATCGACGACGCCGAAGACCTTGCCGTCGTCGCCGATGTCGAGATAGTGTCCGGTGTCGAGATCGCGATCGTGCGTCGCGCCCGCGTCCTTCGAGCGGTCGAGCTCCGGGCCGAGCGATGCGATCTCGTCGACCGCGGCGTCGGTACGCACGAAGGCCGGCAACGTCGCGGGAAACGCGCGTGCGCCGGCGCGCGAGATCATTGTGTGACCGACGCCGCCCCAAGCGGACGCGGGGCCGGCGGTTGCGGCGGCGAGGAGAAGAGCGAGCGAGGACGTGCGGCGCAGCATGCGCGTTTCATTCGCGCGCCGAACGCGCATCGCATGCCGGAGCGCTTCCTCGGATTCGATCACATCGATCTCCGCGTCGCATCGCTCGATGCCGTCGAGGCGTTCTACGTCGCGCTTCTGCCGGCGCTCGGTCTCGTGCATCGCGTCGAGTCGTTCGTGGACCGCGACGGCGTGTGGCGGAAGCCGCGAGCCGGCGAGCGTTACAACGTGATCGAGTATTCGGAAGAGCTCGGAAATGCCGGACCGCCGCGCTTCCTCGGCATCGTCGAAGACATCGGTATGTTGCCCATCAAATCGCGCGTCGCGTTCGCGGTCGCAACGCCGCAGGACGTCCGAGCGTGGGCCTCGCGCCTCGCGGAGATCGGCGCGTGTAACATCGAGTTCGAAGACGATTTCGATGCATACCCGGCCGTCTTCTTCGAAGATCCGGCGGGCACGCGACTGGAGCTGTGCGCGCGCCGGAATCGCCCGGTCGTCTAGACTTTCTGCGCCACCCTGTCGCGCAGTTCGGCGACGAACTCGTCGACCGCGATCGCGGGCCGTTTCTCGTCGCGGCCGCGCTCGTTCGGCGCGATCGTTCCGGCCTCGACTTCGCTGCGGCCGGCCACGAGAATGTAGGGAACCTTCTGCGTCTTCCAATGCCGGATCTTGTAGCCGAGCTTTTCGTTCGACGTGTCGACCTCGGCGCGAAAGCCTTCGGCGCGCAGGCGGTCGCGGACCGACGTCGCGTAGTCGAGCTGGTGCTCGGAGATCGGCGCGACGACGGCTTGGATCGGTGCGAGCCACGCGGGGAACGCGCCGCCGTAATGCTCGATGAGGACGCCGAAGAATCGTTCGAGCGATCCGGCGAGCGCGCGGTGGATCATCACTGGTGCGTGATCGGCCCCGTCGGATCCGCGATACGTGAGCGCGAAACGCTGCGGCAGCACGAAGTCGACCTGCACGGTCCCGAGCTGCCACGTGCGACCGATCGCGTCGTGCACGTTGATGTCGAGCTTCGGGCCGTAGAAGGCGCCGCCGCCGTCGTCGATCGTGTACGGCAACCCGCGCGACGTCAGCGCGCTGCGGATCGCGTCCTCGGCGATCTCGTCCGTATTGACGCGCAGATGCGCCTCGCGCCGCGACAGGACGTACCCGACGCGGTCGAAGCCGAAGGCCGTGATCAGCCGGATCGCTTCGTCGGCCGTCTGCTCGAACTCGCTCTGTAGCTGTTCCGGCGTGCAGAACAGATGCGCGTCGTCTTGCGTGAAGCCGCGCACGCGCGTCAGCCCGTGCAGCGTTCCGCTCCGCTCGAAACGATAGACCGTGCCGAACTCCGCGTAGCGCACCGGCAGATCGCGGTACGAGCGCGGCTCGCTGCGATAGATGAGGATGTGGCCGGGACAGTTCATCGGCTTGAGGCGGAAGCGCTGACCCTCGACTTCGAGCGGGCCGTACATGCCGTGCGCGTAGTTCTCGAGGTGTCCCGAGATTTCATAGAGCTTCTCGCTCGCGATGTGCGGCGTCACGACTTGCTGGTAGCCGCGTTGCGCGAGCCCTTCGCGAATGAAGTTCTGGACGACTTCGCGGACGACCGTGCCCTTCGGCTGCCAGAAGACGAGGCCGCCGCCGGCGTCTTCCTCGATCGAGAACAAGCCCAGTTCTTGGCCGAGCTTGCGGTGGTCGCGTTTGAGCGCCTCTTCGATTTGCACGAGGTACGCGTCGAGTTCGGCCTGCGTGTGCCACGCGGTGCCGTAGATGCGCTGCAACATCGGGTTGTGCTCGTCGCCGCGCCAATACGCGCCGGCGACGCTCGTCAATTTGACGGCGCCGATCGCGCCCGTGCTGTGCGCGTGGCCTCCGCGACAGAGATCGGTGAACTCGCCGATCGTGTACAACGTGATCGGATCGTTCTCCGGGATGCCCTCGGCGAGTTCGACCTTGTACGGATTCGTCCGAAAGCGTGCGATCGCGCCGTCGCGCGTCGTCCGTTCGCCCGTCATGACGTAGTCGGCCGCCACGATCTCGCGCATGCGGGCCTCGAGCCGAACGAGATCGTCCGGCGTGAACGGTTCCGCGCGATCGAAATCGTAGTAGAAGCCGTTCTCGATCGCCGGCCCGATCGTCGGTTTCGCTTCGGGAAACAGATCTTGCACGGCGTAGGCGAGCACGTGCGCCGCCGTGTGACGGAGTTCGTCGAGCGGCGGTGCGTCGCGGTGTGGCGCGGAGGTCATAGCGCCCCGAGTTTGGCGCTTCCGAAGGCCCCGGCCTCCGCAGGTGGAGAACGCCGCGCGAGCGGGTAGAGACGGGTAGCAGAAGCAGAGAGGAGCGCGATGGCGACGATACCAGACGTAGCGACCGGAACGTCCATGGCGGGCCACGCGCCCGCGCCTCCGAGCCCGGCGCCGCCGACCATCCCGCTCGAAGCGCCGCACGTCGAGCCGACCGCACCGCTCCCGCCGCTCGGGAAAGGCGTGACGATCGACACGCTGCTGACGCCGACGAAGCCCGACGACGCGCAGTTCGTGCACCTCGGGTCGCTGCGCGTCGAGAAGACGGTCTTCGAGGACTTCAAAAAGGCCGAGCGTTACCTCGCGAAAGACCCCGAAGCGGTGAAGATGCTCGGACAGCTCGTGCACGACGGCCAGCAGCATACGATCCACAAGATTGGAGCGGACGACGTGCAAGGCGATCGGTTCCAGCCGAACGGAACGTTCGCACGCGACCATGCCACGCAGTCCGGCGGCGACATCTATTGGAATCCGACGGGCGCCCTTCGCAATACGGACGGCTCGGCGACGTCGCCGGCCGTCGCGCTCGTGCACGAACAGGGCCACTCGTGGGAGTGGACGTCGAGTCCGAACGGCTATCTGCGCGGCCTCGACACGCAGACGCTGCGCTTCACGACGGCCGAGGAGCAGCGCAACGAACGGCACATCGAAGCGCACGTCGCGAAGACGCTCGGCGAACCGATCCGCCAAAATCACATCGGCGAGCCGTTCGAGGTCGCGAATCCGACGTCGCGTACGCCGGTTCCGACGCCGAAGCGCGAATTCACGACGGACGAATTGAAGCGGCACATCGACGGCGAGGTCGGGTTCTACAAGCAGCACGGCTTTGCGACGCCACCGGCCGTCGCGAACGGAAAAGACGCGATCGTACCGTGGGACGGGAAACCGCACACGGGCAGCTTCCTGCAGATCGACGAGCA
This sequence comes from Rhodospirillales bacterium, assembly GCA_903970385.1. Taxonomy (GTDB): domain Bacteria; phylum Vulcanimicrobiota; class Vulcanimicrobiia; order Vulcanimicrobiales; family Vulcanimicrobiaceae; genus Palsa-1515. The sequence continues at coordinate 4,786 of CAJCIN010000147.1, forward strand.
CACGGCCGTGCAGCACGTGGGCCGCGGCAACTATCAAGTCTACGACGTGAACAAAGATCTGCACGGAAAATTTCCACCGCAGTTCGAGTCGCTGCAGATCGACGCGCACGGAGCGTTCCGCGATGCGGCCCCGCCGGCGCACGAACACGCGCAAGCGCACGGCGGCCGATGAAGCGCGTCGCGTTCGTCGGGCCGATGCTCGCCATTCTCGCAACGACTCCGGCCCGCGCGTCGGCCAGAAAGATCGATATGTCGCTCGAATCCGTTCTCAGCTCCCTTCACGCGCAGGGCGCGCAAGCGAAAACGATGGTCGTCCGTCACGTCGGCGCGTTCGTCTCGACGGCCGTCGAGATCAAGCCGGAGAAACTGGCGCAGATGAAACCGACCGCCGAAGTGCACGACCGCGCGACGATCGACGCGGCCCTGCAAGCCGTCGTCGCGGCGGATCCGAGTTCGGCGTCGCAAACGAGCGAGCAGCGCTGGCATCTCGCGTTCTTGGATGCGTCCGGCACGCAGCGAGCGACGGTGACGTCCTCGATCTCCGCGCCGCGCCACGGCACGATCGACGGCCACGAGGTCGTGTTCGCGAGCGACGCGCTCGTCCGGTTTTTGGCTCGGCACTTCGCGCCGCACGAGCTCGAGGCGCTCTAGCGGGCCGGGCGCCTAGACGGGGCCGGGAGGCCTGCGCGGAGGGAGCGCCTAACTATCGTCGGTCCGAACGCGGGCGCGTAGCTCAGGGGGAGAGCGCTACATTGACACTGTAGAGGTCATAGGTTCGAAACCTATCGTGCCCACACTTTGAAACCCTTACTTGGTAAGGGTTTTTTCTTTGTTTCGCATGCCGCTTCAAATCGGCCGAAGTCGGCCGAAATACATATATGTACACTATAGCGAGGCGGACATGGGAAGACGAGCTAAGGGCACAGGCGGGGTAACCAAGCTCTCTAGCGGGCGGTGGCGCACGCGGATCGCAAACAGTGACGGGAAGT
>CAJCIN010000148.1 GCA_903970385.1 Rhodospirillales bacterium
GCCCATCACGCGGTACTCGCGTCGATCGGGGAGAACATCGGCAGCGGCGGCTCGTCGCCCGCCGACGGCACGAAGACGACGCGCACGCGCATGCCGATGCGGACGTCGTCGAGCTCGCAGCCGACGACGTTCGTCATCATCGTAACGCCCTCGTCGAGCGTCACGTAGGCGATCGCGTACGGCCGCGGTACGCGTCGCATGACGCTGTACGAGTAGATCGTGCCGGTGCCCGCGGATTCTTTCCACGCCGTGGCGCCGAAACAGAACGGGCATAGCGCGCGCGGATACCAGTGCGCCGCCCCGCACGCCGTGCAGACCTTGACGAGCAGCGTGCCCTCGCGTGCGGCATCCCAGAACGGTTGCGTTTCGGACGTCGCCACTACTCGCGCTCCAGGATGAGCGTCGCGCTGCCGTGCCGCGTCGCGAGCGAGCCGCCGAGGCCTTGTGCGAGGGCGAGATCGCAGTTGGGCACCTGCACCTTCGGATGCGCTTCGCCGCGCAACTGCCGCACCGCCTCGATCACTTTCGTCATCCCGCCGCGATTGGCGGGATGGTTGTTGCAGAGGCCGCCGCCGTCGGTATTGAACGGCAGCGAACCGACGCCGGAAATCAAGTTGCCGTCGGCGACGAACGCGCCGCCGCGGCCCTTCTCGCAGAAGCCGAGGTCTTCGAGCAGCATCAGCACCGTGATCGTAAAGCTGTCGTAGATCGACGCGTACTTGATGTCGGCCGGCGTCACGCGCGCTTCGGCGAACGCCGCGGGTCCGCTGTACGCGGCGCCGGACGTCGTCAGGTCGAAACGGCCGCCGGACTGGTGTTTCGGTGCCTCCGCGGCGCCGATGATCTTCACCCGCGGCCGATCGAGCGTCTTCGCGATGTCCGGATGCACGACGACGAGCGCGCCGCCGCCGTCGCTGACGACGCAACAGTCCAAGCGGTGCAGCGGGTCCGTGATCATCGGCGACGCGAGCACGTCGTCGACCGTCACGACGTCGCGCAGCATCGCGTTCGGATTCCACTGAGCGTGCTGCGACGCGGCGACTTTGATCCACGCGAGCTGTTCGCTCGTCGTGCCGAACTCGTGCATGTGGCGCATCGCGCACATGGCGTACATGTTCGCCGTCGTCGGCGAGAACGGAAATTCGAACGGGTGATCCGGCGCGTCCGCGCCCCACGTGCGCGCGGCGGTGCCGACCGCCATGCCCTGCGCGCGCGGCCGGCCAGCGAGGGTGATGAGCGCGACGCTGCACTTCCCCGCCGCGATCGCTTCCGCGGCGTGGCCCACGTGGACGAGATACGACGAGCCGCCCGTGTCGGTCGAATCGAGATGCCGCACGCGCAGGTTGATGTACTCGATCATGCTGAGCGGTCCGAGCCCCGGTGCGTCGCCCGCGCAGAAATATCCGTCGACGTCGTCCTTCGTGAGGCCGGCATCCGCGAGCGCACCTTTCGCGACGTCCGCGTGCAGTTGCGCTACCGAGAGATCGTCGGCCTTGCGCGTGGGGTGCTCGTAGGCGCCCGCGATGTAGGCCCTTGCAATGCGGCTCACGATTCGGGCACGAGCGCTTCGTGCGCGCGGTCGCGCAGATCGCGGCGCAACACTTTTCCGACGGCGGTTCGCGGCAACGCGTCGACGAATTCGAGGCGCGCCGGAATCTTGAACGTCGCGAGACCTTCGCGCAAGAACGCGAGCAACTCGTCCGGCGTGAGGCGCGCGCCGCCGCGCAACACGACGTAGCCGAGCGGCACCTCGCCGCGATAGCGATCCGGCATGCCGACGACGGCGGCTTCGAGCACGTCGGGATGACGCCCGAGGGCGTCTTCCACCTCGCGCGGCCAAATCTTGAAACCGCCGGCGGAGATCATGTCCTTCGCGCGATCGACGATCGTGTAGTAGCCGTCCTCGTCCACGACGGCGATGTCTCCCGTATACAACCAGCCGTCGCGGATCGTCTCCTCCGTCGCCGCGGGATTGCGCCAATAGCCGAGCATCAACGCGGGGCTGCGGAGGACGATCTCGCCCGGCTCGCCGCGCGCGACGTCCGCGCCGGACGCGTCCACGACGCGGCACTCCACGAGCGGGACCGGCGGCCCGACGGTTCCGACCTTGTCGAACGGACCGTTCGAGTTGCTGTGCGTGGTCGGGCCGGCCTCCGTCATGCCGTAACTCTCGCTGATCGAGACGCCGGTCGCGGCCGCGAATTCGCCGATGATCCTCGCCGCGAGCGGCGCCGTGCCGCAGGTGACGATACGCAACGACCGGAGGTCGAATGCGCGCAACTCCGTCGACTCGCACCACCGCACGAGCATCGGCGGTGCGGCGAGCAGATAGGAGCAACGATAACGTTCGATCGTACGCAACACCTCGACGTGATCGAAGCGCGGCATCAACACCACGCTGCCGCCGACGCGAAACATGCGGTTCAGCCCGCTCTGCAAGCCGTACATGTGGAACAGCGGCACCGACACGAGCGAACGGTCGTCGCGCGAGAACGTCGCGCGCAGCATCGAGCCCGTCTGCCGGCAATTGGCGAGCAGGCTCGCATGCGAGTGCACGGCGCCTTTCGGCCGGCCCGTCGTTCCGCCGGTGTAGCAGATCAGCGCCGGGTCGTGCGTCGACGGCGCGTACGGCGGTCGCGGGAAGCTACGCCGCTGGACGTCGTCCCAATCGAACGCGTTCGTCGCCGCGTCGAGCGGCGACGTCGCACCGGCGATCGCGACCTTGCCGCGATTCGCGCCGGCGAACGCCTCGCGCGCGCCGTCCCAGAGCGACGCGTGAACGAGCGACAGTACCGGTTCGCTGTCGTCGAGGAGATGGGCGATTTCGGCGGCACGGTACATCGTGTTCAGCGGCACGGCGATCGCACCGACGCGCGCGACCGCGTAGAGTGCCGCGATGAACGGCACGTCGTTCGGTAACAGGAGCGCGACGCGGTCGCCCGGCGCGACGCCGCTCGCCGCGAGCGCGTTCGCGGCACGTTCGATCGCCGCATCGAGCGAAGCGTACGAATGAACGCGGTCCTCGAAGATGACGGCGGTTCGCTCCGGATCGACGCGTGCGTCGATCGCGATGATGTCGGCGAGCGTTTCCGGCTCGACGCGGGTCATTTCGCGAAGGCGCCTTTCCCGAGCCAGCGTCCGCCGTCGATGACGAGGCACGCGCCCGTCATGAACGCCGCGTAGTCGCTGACGACGAACGCCGCCGCGTTGGCGATTTCCTGACGTTCGCCGATCCGGCCGAGCGGCACCGCGTCGACGATTCGCTTCGCTCCGTCTTCGCTCGGCCACAGTTGTGCGACGGCGCCCGTCTCCGCGATCGGACCGGGCGCGATGAGGTTGACGCGTATGTTCTTCGCCGCCAACTCGACGGCGAGCGTCTGGGTCATCGCGAGCACGCCCGCTTTCGCGCACGCCGAATGCACGGTGCCGGGATTTCCCGTCCACGCATACGTCGCGCCGATGTTCAGGATGCTGCCGCCGCGGCCCGACGCGATCATCGCCTTCGCGGCGCTCTGGCTGCAGAACCACGTTCCGCTCAACACGATTTCGACGACGGAGCGCCATCCGTTCGGCGTGAGATCGAGCGACGGCACGATGAAATTTCCCGCGGCGTTGTTGACGAGGATATCCAGCGCGCCGAAACGCTCGACGATCGCGTCGATCGCCGCGGTCACGTCGTCGCTCCGGCGGACGTCGAGCTGCAGCGCGAGCGTGCCGTTCCCGTGCGCCGCGATTTCTTTCTCCGCCTCCAGAAGAACGTCGTGTTTGCGGCCGGCGATCGCCACGTTCGCGCCGAGGCGTGCGAACTCGAGCGCCATCGCTTTTCCGAGGCCCGTTCCGCCGCCCGTGACGAGCGCCGTCTTTCCGGCGAGCGTCCCGTTCGGCAGCATACCGCTCATGTGCGTGGGGAGATCGTGCTCTGGCATTACGGCGCAATCGTAGCACGCCCGGCCGTCGCGCGGCGTTGGCTGAAGGCGCCGGAGTTTGCGGTCGCTTCTTGTCCGAATCGGCTGCTGACAGGCCGGCCCGGGACGTCTACGATTGCCGTATGACCGAGAACGGCGTCGGCCTCGAGCCGACGAGCGATCAACGCGTGCTCCGCGATGCGGTGCGTGAGCTGTGCGGCTCGTTCGACGGCACCTATTGGCGCGCGCTCGACGAAAAGCGCGCGTATCCGGATGCATTCGTCAAGGCCTTGACCGACGCCGGCTACCTCGCGGCGCTGATTCCCGAGGAGTACGGCGGTTCCGGGCTCGGCATCGCGGAAGCGTCGATCGTTCTCGAAGAGATCAATCGCTCCGGCGGCAACTCCGCCGCGTGTCACGCGCAGATGTACATCATGGGCACGCTGCTGCGCCACGGCAGCGACGCGCAGAAGCAGCGCTATCTGCCGGCGATCGCGCGCGGCGAACTGCGGCTGCAGGCCTTCGCCGTCACCGAGCCGACCGCGGGGAGCGACACGACGAAGATCTCCACGACGGCCGTGCGCCGCGGTGACGTGTATGTCGTGAACGGACAAAAAGTGTGGACGTCGCGCGTTCAGCACAGCGACCTCATGCTGCTGCTCGCACGGACGAGCGCGCCGGACGCCGATCCGAAGAAGAAGACGTTCGGCTTGTCGACGTTCCTCGTGGATCTTCGCTCGGCGCCCTCGGGCGCACTCGACGTTCGCCCGATCCGCACGATGATGAACCACGAGACGAACGAGGTGTTCATCCGCGATCTCGAGGTGCCGGCGGAGAATCTGATCGGCGAGGAGGGGCACGGCTTCCGGTACATCCTCGACGGCATGAACGCCGAACGCATTCTGATCGCCGCCGAATGCGTCGGGGACGGGCGCTTCTTCATCGACCGCTCCGTCAAGTACGTGAACGAACGCGTCGTCTTCGACCGGGCCATCGGCCAAAATCAGGGCGTGCAGTTTCCGATCGCGCGGGCTCACGCCGCCCTCGAAGGTGCGGACGTCCTACGCCGTCAAGCGGCGGCGCTGTTCGATGCCGGCCGGCCGTGCGGCTTCGAAGCGAACACGGCGAAGCTGCTGGCGTCGGAAGCTGCGTGGCAAGCGGGAAACGCCGCGCTCGACGCGCACGGAGGGTACGGCTTCGCCGAAGAGTACGATATCGAACGCGTATTTCGGGAGACACGTTTGTACATCACGGCCCCCATCGCGAACAATCTCATCCTCTCGTTCATCGGGCAGCACGTGCTCGGCATGCCGCGGTCGTTCTGATGGGCGATCGTCTCGCCG
>CAJCIN010000149.1 GCA_903970385.1 Rhodospirillales bacterium
TGCAAGCGGCCGAGCAAGACGATCTCGCCGTTGAGGTCGTCGGTCTCGAGGCTCGGGGCGCCGCGTGCGAGGCTTTGATACGTCGAACCGCCGGCGCGGTCCACGCCTTCCACGGTTCCGAGCGCGAAACCGATCGACGCGCTTCGCTCGGTCTCGATGTTCGCCGCGGCGAGAACGGTCGTCGCTTCTTCCCTCGCCCGTTTTACGAGCGCACCACTCGACGCCTCGAGGCCGCACGCAGCCTCGACCACGTTTCCGAGATTCAGCACGAGCTTCGCATATTTGTAGGCCATGATGTCGTCACGTGCGGCGCTGTGGATCGACGTGCCGGCGAGATCCGCGGCGAACGTTTCGTCCACACGATCGGTTCCGTGTGGAAAGCGCCCGAGGTCGCACGTGCCGTAGAACGGCGAACCGTGGACGCTCACGACGCCCGGCTTCAGATGCACGGACGGCATCTTCACGCACATGCCGTGCACGTTCTCGAACACGCGTAGCGCGCGCGACTCGTTGGCGACCCCGTTCTGCGCGCAGACGATCGGAAGACTCACCGGAGCGAGCGGCCGCAGCGTCTCGAGCGCGGCGATCGTATCCTGACTCTTCATCGCGAGCACGATTACGTCGTCCGCGCGAAACGCGATCTTCGACGGATGTTCGACGACGGGAACGCGTAGCGTGCGCCAACCATCCGGCGCGCCGAACGACAGGCCGGTCGCCGCGATCGCGCGACCGTGCTCGCCTCGCGCGATCAGGACGACGTTCTTTTTCGCTTCGAAGAGCACGGCGCCGATCGTCGCGCCGATCGCACCCGCGCCGTAGATCACGTAGCGCACCGCTAGATCGCGCCGCTCGCCTCGAATGCGGCGATCTCGCTCGCGTCGTAGCCGAGCTCGCCGAGGATCGCGTCCGTGTGCTCGCCGAGCAGCGGCGCGCGCTCGAACGGTACGTCGGGATCGTTCGGAAACGCGACGATCTTGCGCGCGACCGACGCGCCGGCCGGCATCCCCGGATACGCGACGTTCTGAAACAGCCCGGCCTCGCGAACGTGCGGGTCGTCGAGAACCTGTTGCGGCCGGTACACCGGCCCGCACGGGATGCGCGCGCGATCGAGCTCGCCGAGCGCGGCGGCGGTCGTGCGCTCGGCACACCACGCGCCGACGCGCGCGCTCACAACGACGCCGTTTTCGCCGCGCGCGTCATCCGTCGCGAAGCGCTCGTCGCCGACCCACTCGGGCGCGCCGATCAGGTTCGCGATGCGCTTGAAGAGCGGGTTGCCGACGACCTGGATCAAGATCCAACCGTCGCTCGTGCGAAAGAGATCGGCCGGCCCGGACGATTGCGCGCGGTTCCCCGTCGGCACGCGCCCGATGCCGGTCGCCGCCTGTTCGAGCGTCGTGCCGTTCGTGAAGTTGAGCGCGGTGCGCAGCAACGACGCTTCGACGACGCGGCCCTTGCCGGTGCGCTCGCGATCGAGTAACGCGAGCGCCGTGCCGTACGCGCACGAGAGCGCCGTCCCGAAGTCCACGAAGTTCGTCATCGTGCGATACGGTTCGCCGACGTTGCCGGTCATGTAGATGGAGCCGCTCATCGCCTGACCGACGCCGTCGAAGCCGACGCGATCCTTATACGGGCCCGTGAGGCCGTACGCCGTGATCGCGGTCAAGATGATGTCGGGTTTGATCGCGCTGAGCGATGCGTAGTCGAGACCCATCGCGGCGAGCGTCGGCGGCGGCACGTTCGCGACGACGACGTCGGCCGTCGCGACGAGCCGGCGCACGATCGCGCGGCCGTCGTCGGTCATCGGATCGAGCGTGAGCGAGCGCTTGTTGCGGTTCATCTGCATGAACAGCGCGCCGTCGCCCGACGCCGCTACCGGCAGCAGATAGCGATCCTCGCTCCCCGCGCGCTTCTCGACGCGGATCACGTCGGCGCCGAAGTCCGCGAGCAATGCCGCGCAATACGGCCCGGCGATGTAGCGGCCGAAGTCGAGGACGCGGATCCCGCCGAGGATCACGTTACGGCAGCGTCAGCGGCCGGTACTTGATGCGGTGGGGCCGCGCGGCTTCCTCGCCGAGCCGCAGCTTCTTCGCGGCTTCGTATTCTTGATAGTTGCCCTCGTAGAAATACACGCTCGACTCGCCTTCGAACGCGAGGATGTGCGTCGCGATGCGATCGAGGAACCAGCGATCGTGGCTCACGACCATCACCGTGCCCGCGAACTCGCCGAGCGCGTCTTCGAGCGCGCGCAGCGTTTCGACGTCGAGATCGTTCGACGGCTCGTCGAGCAGCAGCACGTTCGCGCCGCCGAGCAGCGTCTTCGCGAGATGCAGCCGGCCGCGTTCGCCGCCCGAAAGCGTGCCGATCTTCTTCTGCTGATCCGCGCCCTTGAAGTTGAAGCGGCCGAGATACGCGCGCGACGGCATCTCGAACTTGCCGACCATGACGATGTCGAGGCCGCCGCAGATGTCCTCGAACACGGTCTTCGAATCGTCGAGCGATTCGCGCGTCTGATCGACGACGGCGAGCTTCACCGTCTTGCCGATCGAGATCGTGCCCGAGTCGGGCTCTTCTTTGCCCGCGATCATGCGGAAGAGCGTCGTCTTCCCCGCGCCGTTCGGCCCGATGATGCCGACGATCGCACCCGCGGGGACGCGGAAGCTGACGTCGTCGAAGAGCATGCGATCGCCGTAACTCTTGCGCACGTGCGAGAAATCGATGACCTGATCGCCGAGCCGCTCGGCGACCGGAATGAAGATCTCTTGCGTCTCGTTCTGGCGCTGATATTCGTAGCTCGAGAGCTCCTCGAAGCGCGCCATGCGGCTCTTGTTCTTCGACTGCTGACCCTTCGGTCCGCGACGCACCCATTCGAGTTCGCGCTTGAGCGCTTTTTGGCGCGCCGATTCGGTCGCTTCTTCTTGCGCGAGGCGCTGCTGCTTCTGGTCGAGCCAGCTGCTGTAGTTGCCCTTGTACGGAATGCCGCGCCCGCGGTCGAGCTCGAGAATCCACTCCGCGGCGTTGTCGAGAAAATACCGGTCGTGGGTGACGGCGACGACCGTTCCGGCGAAGCGTTGCAAGAAATGCTCGAGCCACTCCACGCTCTCGGCATCGAGATGATTGGTCGGCTCGTCGAGCAGCAGCATGTCCGGCTTCGAGAGCAAGAGGCGGCACAGCGCGACGCGGCGTTTCTCGCCGCCCGAAAGCGGACCGATCTTCGCATCCCACGGCGGCAGACGCAGCGCGTCGGCGGCGATCTCCAACTGCTGATCGAGGCTATCGCCGTCCTGCGAGAAGAGCACGGCTTCGAGCTTCGCCTGTTCGCTCGCGAGTTTGTCGAAGTCCGCATCGGCGTCGCCGTATGCGGCGTACACTTCGTCGAGCCGCTTGCGCGCGGCGATCACTTCGCCGAGCGCTTCTTCGACCGTTTCGCGCACGGTCGACTCCGGATCGAGTTTCGGCTCTTGCTCGAGATAGCCGATCTTGAGATCGGACATCGCCTTCGCTTCGCCGTCGAATTCCGTATCGACGCCCGCCATGATGCGCAAGACCGTCGACTTGCCGGCGCCGTTGAGACCGAGAATGCCGATCTTCGCGCCGGGGAAGAAACTGAGCGAGATATCTTTGAGGATCTGACGCTTCGGCGGAATGGTCTTGCCGACGCGATGCATCGTATAAACGTATTGCGACATCGTATGCCGCTTGTTTTCTTACGACTCCGGCTCGGGCCTTCGCGGCCCGCACGGGCGGCTAGTGTCTGATCTTCTCGGTGCCGGCCGAGACCGAGCGAACGGTCGCGCCACGCGCGGCCGTCGCGGGACCGGCGCTCGCGCGGAAGTCCGTCGGCTGCGCCACGTGCGGAAACGGACGGAAACTCATGCGGGCGGGCAACGTGAAGGTCGAGACGGAGGAAGCCGTCGACCCGTCGCGAGCGTTGTCGAACGTCGGCCGCACGAAGCCGTAGAGCGGGACGTATCCGGCCGAGAGCGGCAGCGCGCTGCCGAAGGCCCGCGACGTCTGGTCGTCGCACGCGGGCGCGCTCGGCGTGCGCGTCAGGTCCGCGAAATCCGTCGGATACGCCTGTCCGAGGCGCTGCGTTCCGTACGAACAGCCGGTCGTGACCGTGATCGAGCCGAGCGGCGACGTCGTATCGAGCGGTGCGAGACCGGTCGCGCTCGCGCTGCCCGGCAATCGATTCGCGATCGCCGACGACGGCGTCGCGACGGCGTCCGGAGCCGCGTTCGTGAGCGTGACCATAGCGAGCACGAGTGCAAACATGCCGCCAGTATAGCACGCCGTCGCGAGCGTCCCCTACCGGCGGCCGTGCGGCGGCCTCCCGCCGCCGTGGTCTCCGGGAGGCGCGACGTGCGGGGGCGGTGCCGCGTGGTGGACCGGGGCGACGTGGGGCGCCGCGTCGTGCGGGGCCGCATGCGTCACCGGCGCCCGATAACGCGGAGCCGCATAGGTGCGCGGAGCGGCGTAGTGCGGCGCGACGTACGTGTGCGGGGCGACGTACCGGTGCGGAGCCACGTACGTGTGCGGAGCCACGTACGTGTGCGGAGCGGCATGATGCGGAGCCGCGTGCGTCATGGGTGCGACGTAGCGATGCGGCGCGACGTAGCGATGCGGAGCCGCGTACGCGTGCGGAGCGGCATGCGCGAGCGGCGCCGTGCGATGCGGGGCAACGTACCGGTGCGGAGCGACGTATGCATGCCGAACGGGATGCTTCACCAGAGCCGGTCGCCCGTGCGCGATCGGCCTCGCAGCGTTCGCGTTGCGGATCGCCGGCCTGCCGTGCGTCGCGACGCGCGGATGCACGACGGGCGCGTGCGCGAGCAGCGTGCCTCGCGTGAAGCCGCCGCGTGCCGGCGTCCGCAGTTGCTGCGAGACGGACGATGCATACTTCGGATATTGCCGGCGCGCGAGCGTTGCGACGGCGGAGCGCTGGTGCACGAACGCCGCTCCGGCGACGACTGCGGGCGCGGCCATCGCCGCGAAGCGATGCGAGAACCCGGGCGCGCGTCCGCGCGGTCCGCGTCCGTCGTACGCGAGGTTATGCGACGTCGGCACGACGGGGATCACGCCGGAGAACGACTCCCCGCGAACCAGTTGCCGCCCCTCGACGCGACGCACGTGGCCGAAATGACCGCTCGCGAAGTCCCGCCCGCTGACGGCGAGCGCGCCGCCCCGGAAGCGCGCATTGCGATAGTAGCGTCCGACGTTGCCCGCGTACGCGCGACCGTAGCCGCCGTTCCAGCCGTTGCCGTAACCCCCGCCGCCGTAGCCGGATCCGCGCCACCACGGGTGGTACGCCTCGCCCGGTGCGAGCGGCGTCCAGCCGACGTCGCCGATCGCGAACGCGAGACCGACGCCCGCGCCGAGCGCGAAGAACCCGACGACTGCGGGCTGATAGCCGTAGTATCGCGTGCCGGGATCGTAACCGCCGGGCGTCCAGCACCAGGCGTTGCCCGCATAGAACCAGCGACCGTAGTGGTACGGCGCGTAGCCCCACGGCTCGTTGCCGATCCACGTCCAGCCGTAATCCGGTTGCCAGACCCAGCGACCGTCGCTGTACGGCGACCAATCCGCGGGCACGTTCGTCGGTTGCCACACCTGGCCGTACTGCGCGTCGTTCGACCACCGCCCGTAATCGGAGAGATCGTTCTCGCCGACCATGCCGCCGTCGACGTAATTCCAATCCGTCACGCGCGACCAGCCGCCATCGCGCGCGTCCGCGTAGCCGTCGAACGAGTCGTACGCGAGCGCGCCGATCGGCCGGTACTGCGCGGACGACCCGCTGCCGCTGACCTCGAGCCCTTGGCCCGCGACGAGTTCCTGACGATCGCCGCCGCCCTGCGGATCGATCTCCGCGCGACCGGACCGGATCGTGACGAACGTGGTGCCGGCGTTGTCGACCGTTATACGGTAGCGTCCCGTGTCGGTCGGGCGAACGACGACGGACGGCGTCTCGACGACCGGATTGCCGCCGGCGCCGCGAAAGAGGCGCAGTTCGACGGTCCCCTGGGCGAGCTGCACGTCGTGGTCGTCCGGCGTGAGATGCGTGAAGCGCAATTGCGTGGCGGGCGCGATGCGCAGCGCCGTCGCGTGATCGAACTCGACTTCCGCGCGTGCGCCGGACTGCGTCTCGATGTAATCGCCGACGCTGACGGGCGCGTTGAGCACCGCGGCATAGTCGCCGCTGACGTCGGTGCGGTGCACGTCGACGCCGCCCGAGACGTCGCTGATGCGCGCGACGCCGGGATCGCCCGAATTCGGCCCCCCGTCCGCCAACGCCGGAGCGAAGGGGGCGACGAGAGCGAACGCGGTGACCGTGGCGACGGCTCGGCCGGTGCGAGACAGAGATGGCATGGTATCGGACTCCTCGACTCTTTCACGTAGGAGATTGCCGAAACGTCCTGTGCCGTAACGCGAAAACTCTCAGGAAGCGGCGGATGCGCTCGCGCGACTGCGATATTCGATGATCCATACCGCGATCTGGTGCGGCACGGTGATGCCGAGAATGAGCGCGCCGACGAGCTCTTCCGCGCCGTCGCTCGGGCCGCGCAAGGCATACGCGAGCGCACCGAACGCTCCGGCGATCGCGACGTTCGGCGCCGCTTCGCGCGCGAAGCGACGGAAACGATCCACGTACGGGCCGCCGCGGACATCGCGTTCGAGCAACAGCGCGAGGTGGCGCGGCGCGTGCCATGCGGCGAAGTAGACGCCGAAGCCGAGGCGCGGCGGCGCGGCGTACAAGACGGCCGAGGGCAACGCGACGTCGACCGCATCGGCGATGCCGCTCCGCCCGGTCGCCGTCAGCGCGGCGTACGACGACGCCGCGACGAAACTCCACGCCGAGCGCGCATCGCGGCCGCCGATCGAGAGCGGAATGCCGCCGCGCACGAACGACTCCGCGAGTTCGGGCCTGCGCGAGCCGCACGCCCGGGCGAACGCCGCGTCGCCGCTTCCGAAGTGCGCCCAGCTCACGACTCGCAGCGCTCGCGCAGCGGCCGCCGGATACCGGCGCGCGACGAGAAACGTCGCGATCGCGACGACGCCGTACGCGATCGAAATCTTCCACTTCCCCGGCCGCACGCCGAGCCGATCGAGCATCGCCGCGTCCGTCGCGCCGTGCGCGATGCCGATCGTCGCCGTGAGTGCCGCGACGGTCGCGCGCACGACGTTCGGCGCGACCGTCGCACCGACGCCGAGCACGGCGCTCGCCGCCCACGTCGCGCCCCGCGCGGCGCGCATGAAGTTCGTTCGGTCTCGCTTCACGATGGTTCCTTAACGTTCTCTGAAGCTCGGCGGCTTACGATGCTCGCATGCAAGCGACGATCGACTTTGCGGGCACCCCGACTCCGATCGACCTCGATTTCGAGAACGGCACGTGGCAATCCGGGCCGGAGTTGGAAGAGGCCGAGTTTCCGCTGTTCACCGAGGTGAGCGGCAAACGCTATCAGGTCTACAGCGACGGGACGTTTTCCGAAGAAGAACCGGCCTGATCGGACGCGCGATCGCGTAGCGCGTCCGCGAGAGCTCTGAAGCGCGGATCGTTCGCGATCTCGTCGACGTTTCTCGCGGCGCGACGACGCCAATTCGGATATTCGTCCGTCGTCGTCGGGACGTTCGCTTGCGCGACGTCGCCGAACACGTCCTCGAGTTGCACCATGAGCAGCCGTCCGGGCGAACGCGCGAGGTAGCGATTCGCGAAGAGCGCGATCTCCGCGAGCGTATCGCGATCGTCCGGACGCTCCGCGGCGGCTCGAAACGCCCGCTCGCGACCCTCGTCGAGACCGAGCGCGCGATCGAACGCGGCGAGCAATTGGTCGCGCGCGCCGGCGCGTTCGTCTCGTTCGCGCCGTTCGGCGGCGGGCTCGCGGAGGAGACCGAGCTCGGCGCGCGTCGCGACGTCGCTCGCCGTCCAATACGCGCCCATCGGCGGAAGATCGTGCGTCGCGATCGCGACGAGCGCGAGCGCCGGGTACGCGTCGGGCGCGAGAAATCCGGCGTCGTCGCGCTCGAACTGCAGCAACCGGTACGAGAGCAAACGCTTCTCCGCGAGCCGCTCGCGGAAGCCGGCGGGAACCGTGCCGAGATCCTCGCCGATGACCATGCATCGCGCGCGCCGGCTTTCGAGCGCGACGATCGCGAGCATCTCGTCGAGCCGGTACGTCACGTACGCGCCGTCGGTCGCCGGCAAGCCGGACGGCACCCAATACAGCCGCGCGAGCGCCATTACGTGATCGATGCGTAGCGCGCCCGCATGACGCATGTTCGCGCGCAGCAACGCGACGAACGGCGCGTAGGCCGCGCGCCGCAGCGCGAGCGGATCGAACGGCGCGACGCCCCAATCCTGGCCGCGCACGTTGATGACGTCGGGCGGCGCGCCGACGGTGGCGCCGCCCGACAGCGTGTCTTGCAGCGACCACGTGTCGGACCCGCACGAATCCGCACCGACCGCGAGATCGCGGTAGAGACCGATCGGCGCCGGCGCGACGGCGGCACAGCGTGCGAGCTGCACGTCGGCTTGCCACTGCAGGTACGCGAAGAAGCGTACGTCGTGCGCGCGTTCGCGCGCGAACGTCGCGACCTCGTCCGACGACGGATCGCGTAGCGCGGCCGTCCACGTCCGCCAATCGCTCGTGCCGCGCGCGTCCGCGAGCGCGTCGAACGTCGCCGCTCGGCGGAGCGCCTCCCCGCCGGCCGCGACGAACGCGTCGAACGCGCTCGCGTCTTCGCCGGCTTCGCTTGCGGAAAAGCGATCGTACGCCGCGCGAGCGGCATTCCGTTTGAGGACGGCGACGGCGTCGTAATCGACGTGCTCGTTCCCTCGCGACGCCGCAACGTCCGCACGGTCGACGTCGGCCTCGTCGAAGCCGGGCAGCGCTTCGACGTCGAGATAGATCCAGTTCAGCGTCGTGCGACTCGTCGGTGAGTACGGCGACGGCACGCCGCCGGGCGCGTAGCGCAATTCGTGGAGCGGGTTCAGGCCGATCGCGGCGCCGCCGGCGTTCCGCACCGTCTCGCACAGGCGAGCGAGATCCGTAAAATCGCCGATGCCCCAGTTGCGCTCCGAGCGTAGCGCGTACACTTGGACGGCGAGTCCCCAGACGCCGCGCGTTTCGAGCGCCCCCGGCAGCCAGCACGTCGCGGGTGCGACGACGATCGTCGTCGCGCGTTCGCCGCGCGACGAACGCAGCACGAAGCGATGATATCCCGCGGGCAGCGGCGCACCGAGTGCGAGCGCGCGCCGTTCGTAGGCGACGCCGTCGATGTCGCGGCGCTCGATCTGCGGCAGATCGGCGAAGGTGAACCTCCCCGTCGACGCCGTGCCGTCCTCGCGCACGATGTCCCACGTCCGGCTTTCGTCTCGCTCGCTGCGCGCATGCGCGACGGCGATCGTCGCCGGAGTGCCCTCGTCGATCACGTAGACCGGTTCGAGCTCCTCGCGCCACGTGCGCTCCGCGAGTCGCGTCGCGCACGTCGCCGCGGCCGCTTCGTCCGGCGCGTCGAAGCCGAGCGTCCCGAGGATCGTTCGCAGCGTCGATTCCGGCGCGTCACGCGGTGTCCCGAACACGTCCTCGAACGAAGGCATGACGCCGGCGAGAATCGCGAGCCGATCGAGGGCCGTTTCGGAATCCATCGCCATCGTATTCCCGGAAAACCGAGGTCTGCGGTCTCCCGCGTGCAAGCACCCCCGATGCTTGAATTCGCGAGCGAGGCGACGGCGTACGACACGTTCGTCGCGGAGTACTCGGACGGGCTTCCCATCGTCTTGCCGACGCCGGAACGCGTCGATGCGATGCTCGCCGGCACGCGCGAGCACCCGGACGACGTGATCGGCCTCGTCTATCCGAGCGGAAACGCGGCGACGATCCGCGATGCGGCGACCAACGCCGTGATGGCCGGTGCCGAACCGCGTCAGCTGCGCACGATCCTCGCGGCGCTCGAGGCGATCGTCGACGAGCGTTTCAATCTCAACGGCCTGCAATCGACGACGCACTGCGCGACGCCGCTCGTCATCGTGAGCGGCCCGCACGCGTTCGAAGCCGGCTTGTCGGCCGGCAACAACGTGCTCGGCAACGGCGTGCGCGGCAATCTCTCCGTCGGCCGTGCGATCCGGCTCGTGCTCACGAACGTCGGCGGCGGCCGGCCCGGCGAGACGGACATGTCGGTTCAAGGAACGCCCGCGAAGATCTCGTTCTGCGTCGCCGAGCGCACGGACGTCGGTTGCTGGCCCACGCTCGCCAAACGCCAGGGCGGCGACGCGAACGAGACGACCGTCACGGTGATGGCGGCCGACGGTCCCGTCACGGTGAGCGATCACCGTTCGG
>CAJCIN010000150.1 GCA_903970385.1 Rhodospirillales bacterium
GCGCCGCCGACCGCGATCGCACCCCGACCCTCGCCGACCGCCGTCGCTCCGGCCACGCCGCATCCGAAGCCGAGTGCAAGCATCCGGCCTGCACCGCCCGTCGCAACGCCGACGCCGCCCATCGCAACGCCGAAACCGACGCCGCAGCCGCCCGTCCCTACGATCCGCCCCACGCATTCGTCGGCACCGATCGCGAGTTCGCAGCCTACAAGCGCGGCCTCGCCGTCGCCCGCGCCGAGCGCCTCGCCCTCACCTCGTATGACCTCGACGCCATCCGCGGCGCCGTCCGTAACTACGTCACCGGTTGCCAGCTCCTCGCCATCGTCGACGACGTCCGCACCGCCCTCGGCGCGTCCTTCGCCCGTCGCACCGGAACCGAACCCGTTTCCGATCGCGACCGCGGGGATCTCGCGCGCGGCTGACTTCCTCGGGTCGATGGGCGCGAACACGCATCTCGACTACAACGGCACGATTTACGAAAACACGCCGGCGCTCGAGAATATGTTCGCGCTCACGCATCTCCGAAACTATCGCGACGGGCTCTACGTCGGCCTCACGCGCACCGCGCTCGTGAAGAACCTCTTCGACCTCTACGGCGCGCGCGTGAACGCCGGCGCGAACGGCGACGCGACGGCCGCGACAATCTCGTCGTCGCTCATCCCGATTCTGCCGTACGTCGCGAGCGTCGAGGGGATCAACGAATGCGACGATAACACGCACGGCGGCTGCTCGCCGGCCGGATACGCCGCGCTCGAGCATTCGCTGCAACAGACCCTTTTCACGACGGCAAAGGGCATCTCGCCCGCGATCGTCGTCCTCGGACCGTCGAACACGACGGTGCAGGCGTATACCGCGGTCGGTTCGCTTTCGTCGTACGTCGACGCGTGCGTGATGCACGACTATTTCGGATCCTATCCGCCCGAGAACACCGGGTATGGGAACACGCACGCGCCTTTCGGCCGATACGGCTCGCTCGCGTTCAACATCGCCGAAGCCGAGGTCGGCTGCAACGGGCGCGGCCCGATCGTCGGTACGGAAACGGGCTACGGCGATCTCGGGAACATAATCGGCGACACGTATAATCTGCTCACGCCGAACGTGAAGGCCGACTATACGCTCCGCACGTTTCTGTATTCGTGGATACACGGCGTCTCGCGGACGTTCGTGTACGAGCTCGCCGACAATGCGACGGGAAACTTCTCCTCGCACGGTCTCTTCCGCGGCGACGGATCTCCGAAAGTCGCGGCGATCGCCGTCGCAAATCTCGCTAACCTGCTCGCCGATAACGATCCGCGCGCGCAGACGTTCGCGGTGAACGATGCAGCCGGCGTGACCGTGACCGATCCGGCCGGCGGCTACCACGCGCTCATGCAGAAAAGCGACGGCTCGGAATGGCTCGTCTTCTGGAGCGGCTGCCAAGAGATCGAGCCGAACACGAAGGCGCTCGAGTCGTGCGCGCCGCTCGCCGGTTCCGTCTCGTTCGCACCCCTGCCGACGTCGCTGACCGTGTGGTCGATCGATGCGCGCGGCGGCGGCGAACTCACGGAGCACACGACGCCGGTCGTCTCGCCGCTCGCGCTGACCTACGAGCCCTATCCGCAAGCGATACAGATCGGCGCGACGGGCCTCGCGATCGTGCCGGCCACGCCGATTCCAGCCGCGACGCCGACGCCCGCGCCAACGATCGCCCCAACCGCGACGCCGATGCCGCAACCAACCGCGACCCCGTCGCCCTCACCGACGCCGACCATGAAGCCGACGCCGACGCCGACTCCGACGATCGCGCCGACCGCAACTCCCGCGCCGACGATCACGCCGACTGCGGCGGGCACGGCGGCCGCGGTTGCACAGCCAGCCTGTTGTGAAACGGTGAAAGCTGCCGGTTTCGTAAACGGCAACGCGACGTTCCGCGTCACGGGCGGGAACGGTTCCGTCAACGTCACGTATTCCGGCCTTATCGGCGCGATCACGGTCGATTCGTGCGGAACACTTCAGCCGAATTCGGGACCCGTCGCCTACACGACGAAAACGTGCGATCCGATGGTCGTGACGTTCCACGGCGCACCGTTGCCGGCCGTGAACCCTTCGCCGATCGCAGCCGCGCCGCTCAACTGCATCGGCAAGTTCGTCGCGAATCCGATGTGCAAGCCGTTGCCGGCGAATCCGTCGGCGTCGACTTCGAGTGCGGCATGGGCTGCTCTCCTGTTCCAGTCTGGACACAATTCGATTGCCGGCTTCTCGATCGGCAACGGCGACGAAGGTGAGCCGATCACGTTTCTCGGCGTGCACGATCCGTACGTCGCCCTAACGCTGCAATGCAACAAGCAGACGTACTCTCCGGGCACGTGCGCGACACACGGCAACCCAGACGGCTCGATGCAGAAGATTCCGCTCAACATCTTCGTGAGCACCGGATCCGATCATCACGCTGCGATCTCGAGCGTCGAACTGCAGGGAGACGTGTACTACTGGCTCGCGCCGAGCCCTCCGGTCCTCACCGGCAGTGCGTGGCCGGTCGGCGGCGCCGGCTTCTGTCCGTGGAGCGGCGACGGCACGAACTGTAGCGGCTCGACTGCGACGAATATCGCGACGTCGCTCGGCGGCATCACATCGGACGCGCTTAACGCGGCCGAAGCGGATCCCGTGCACGGCGTCCTGCCGTACGCGATCTCGACGAGCGCGCTGTGCGCCGATCCGACGTTCGTGTTCCCGGCGACGTCGAGCGACGGCTCAAATACGAATAGCTCGAGTGCGTGCGCCGGCCACACGGCCGCCGGCCAGCGCCCGCCCGAAGGCACGCGTTGGTTCTTGCCCTACACCGACGAGCAGATCGACGCGACGTCGAATCTGCCGTACGTCAAAGCGATTCTCCGCACGATGGACGAGCAGCATTACGGCGGCCTCGTCACCGACACGAATTGGTGGGGGGCGCCCGGTCTCGCGGTTCAGTACGCTCAAGGCGATTACTCGAAGCAAGAAGCCGAGGTCGGCGCGAAGGGCACGTCGTTCACGCTGCCGATCACGACGAACGGCGTTGACCTCACGAAGATCGTGTTCTGCACGAACGGGACGTGCTGATGATTACGCCGACGCCTCCCAAGCCGTGGCGGCCGACGCTGCTCGACGTCGTCCTCACGGTCGCGCTCGTCGCGGCGATCGCGGCGCTCGTCGCGTTGTACTATCAAGCCGGCGGATGCAGCGTGACGAGCGGCGGCTGCGGCCAATGAAGGATGTGACGCCGAAGCCGGCCGCGTCGCGCGAGCCGTGCGTTCCGCCGGGCGTTGATCGCGACTCGTACCTTCAGGGTCGCTTCGATGCGCGGCTCGAGGAGGCCGAGCGGAATCATTGGCGATCGAAGGGCTTTCACATCGACCCGGTCACGGGAAAGCTCGTCGAAATCGAGCGCGTGTCGGGCGAGCCGGGACCGATGCACGGATGAGTGAGACCGCAACGGCGTTCCCGCTCGCATGGCCGGCCGCGAAGCCGCGCGCGCGCTCGCGTCGATCGTCCGCGTTCTCGCACCGCGGCAGCGCGATCGACGTCGATACTGCGCGCCGGCGTCTGCGCGACGAGCTCGCGCGCATTGGCGCGAAGGACGTAATTCTCTCGACGAACATTCGGCTGCGCGTCGATGGGACGCCCGGCGTCGACCAAAAGGCGGCCGCGTACGATCCGGGCGCCGCGCTCTATTTCAAACACAAAGGCAAAGACGTTGTGCTCGCCGTCGACACGTTTCTTAAGGTCGCCGAGAATATCGCCGCGCTCGCGGCGCACATCGAAGCGACGCGCGCGATCGAACGCTACGGCGTCGGGTCGCTCGAGCAAATGTTCACGGGCTTCACGGCGCTGCCGCCGGCGACGAGCGTGAACGATTGGCGCGAGGAACTTCAGAATCCGCGAGATCTCGCTGAGGCCGAAGAAAACTATCGGCACTTAATGCTGCGGCATCATCCCGACGTCGCCGGGCCGTCGTCGACGGCGAAGGCGGCCGCGCTCAATGCGGCGATCGCGCTCGCGCGCAAGGCGCTCGCATGATCGGGATTTCGCTGCACGACATCGCGGGCGACATCATCTCGCTCGACACGCCGCACCCCGAGTACCTCGATTTCCTCGTTCGAACGCCGCCGACGCCGGCGACGACTCAGGTTCGCGTCGAGATTGCCGACGATCACTACGTCGCGCCGCTCATCGCCTCGCTCAACGGCCGCACCGCGATCGAGACGTATCCCGATCTCACCCGCACGCTCGCCGACATCGCGCAGAAGCACGGGCACCGCGAGGACGCGACGACCCTACTCCCGTTCCTCATCGCCGCGTCTCGGCCGTATCCCCAAGCCCGGTGGCACGTCATCGGGGGCGAGCGCGTGCCGCGCAACGTCCGGTACATCGAGGCGACGGCGACGCCGCGGGCGTTCGCCTCGAGCATCGTGAGCTCGCAGGAGCGCGATGCGAAGTTCGTCGCCGGCGTCGCGCTCGTCCGACTTGCGCCGCGCGTGTGGATCCCCTCGAACGAAGCCGTGCGGATGGACGCTATCGACGAAGATCGCGCGACGTTCACCGTCCTCGAGGCGAAGCTCGAGGAAGTGAATTGGTCGGCGATCCTTCAGCGCGATACGCGGATTACGCCGACGGGCGGCGGCTCGCGATCGAAGAATCGCAAGAAGCCCCCGAAGGCCGGAGATCTCCCGCTCACCGGCAGCGCCGGCTACGACGAACCGATCCGACGCGCGGTGCTCTCGATGCGCGTCGACGCGACCGCGAAGGAGGCGCTGCTCGCGAGCGGCGTCGGGCGCGAGCTCATCGAGACGCTCGGGCGCGCGATCGCGAGCGGCCGCACGATCGACGACGTGCGCGCGGCGCTCGGCGAAACGGCCTAGCGGTTCACCCGAACGGAATCTGCGGCTGCAGCGTACATCGCCTGCACGACCTGTCGCATCTCCTCGAGCGACTTCGAAGGGTGCTCGCGCGACCATGCGGCGATCGCATCGCTGGCAACCTTCGCGATCGCCGCGACCTCGGCATCGGTCAAGGCTTCCCGCTTCCGTCGCTCGCCGCGGAGTGCCGCGACCAACGGGCCGGGATCGTCACGATTGAGCTCGATGAGCAATTCGATGATCTCGCTGCGGCTCAACCGGGACGTTTCTTCGAAGCCGCTGAGGTATGCAAGCGACCGCGGCGAAAGAGAGACGCTCGTCGTTTTCTTCCGTTCGTCGTCGCGAAGCGCCGGCCGGCCGCCGAGACGTACGTTCATCGCTCGTGCGGAGATCTGGTCCATCTCCTCGGCCGTTGGGATCGCCGCCTCGCCGATGAAGGTCGAGATCATTGCTTCGGAAGGGCGGCCATCGTTGAAGTCGGGCATGACCCTATCTTACCGGATTAATTAATAGAAAACAACTGAAAAACCCCGTAGGACTGTTGACGGCCCCAGCCGAGCGTGGTAGCATGGGACATGGGCCGCTAGTGTAGTGGTTAGCACGGGTACCTGTCACGTATCCAGGCGGGGTTCGAATCTCCGGCGGTCCATGCAAAATCCTCGGCCCAATGACGGCGGCCGGGCTTCACGGGAAGATCAGTCGATGGTATACTAGCCGGGACAGGTACCCGTGCATGGGATCGCGGCAACGCGGTCCTTTTGCTTTTCTGCGGGAAGTCGCGCCGATGCCGCGCACCCCGCACACGCCCGCCTTCACCGCTATCCGCGACCTCGTGCTCGCGCTCGACGACGCCGATCGTCGTCCTCTCTGCCGTCTCTACGGTGCGATGCAAGACGCGCAGCCCGATCCGTCATCCGCGTTTCTCGCCGCCTTCCGCGCGATCGCGACGCTCGACGACGCCGATCACGTACGGCTCGCACGTTGGTTCCGCACGTACGCGAATAGGTGGGGCGGCGTCCCGAGTGCGGCATCGCGTAAGATCGCGCCGGCCGAACGCCATAGGCCCCCGACGTAGGCGAGCGCCCTCAGCAGGGTACATGCGCCGTATGAAGCACGGCAGATTCGGCGTTGAGTTCAATTTCTCGCGTGGCGGCACGCTTACGTTTACGGTGAACACGATCGAAGAAGAAGCCGCGATGCTCGAAAAGGCGCTGACCGACGAGAAGTTCGCGGCGATCGACGATTCGGACGGCGCGACGACGATCATCAACACGCGGTTTCTCATGTGGTGTCGTAGCGTACGCAGCTGACGCATTAGGAATCGTGCGCGCCGCGGTCGACTTGACGCGATCCCGGGCGCATGGTACATTTGACCCGCCGAGGGCGTCACCCGAAGCGTATACAAAGCCGTGCGAAAGCGCGGCTTATTTTATTTGAGGCCGCCCGATGCCCGAGATCGAACGCGACTGCTACGGAAATCCGGTCGTAACGGCCGTTGAGCGCGAGCAGCGCGCACCGCGCACGCCCTGGGAAAGGCTTGACGCGACGTTCCGCACTCCGTCCGCTCCGAACGTCATCATCCGGCGAATGTGAGCGGAGCAAAGCCGAGCGTTCGCGCGAAGAAGGGCAAGTCGAAACCGATCGCCCGCGGCAACGGCAAGACGCGCCGCACGCCGCAGCAGCTCGAGCGCCAGGAGCGCGTTTGGAAGCTCTCCGTGCTCGAGTTCAAGACGATCCGAGCGATCGCGGCCGAGGTGAAGATCGCGCAGGAGACCGTCATCTCCGACCTGCGCTACGAGTTCGCACGCGTCGAGGCCGAGACGGAGCGCCGGCGCGCGAACGAACAGGCGATCTCGATCGCGACGTACCAGGGCATCGCCGTCGACGCAATACGCAAGGGCGAAATGTACGACGGGATCGCCGGCGCCGGCGGGAAGGTCGTCGACCACACGCTCGACGCGCGCCTCAAGGCTCGCGAGCGGCTAGATAAGATTCTCGGGATCGAGTCGCCAACGCGCGTGGATCTCACGATGCAGACGCTCATCGACGCGCTCGAGCCGAAATGAGCACGACGGGCGCGAGCGGCTCGTATTGGTTCGGCGACGCCGGAAACGTGACGATCCAATTCGTCGGTTTCGCGCAGCAGCCGCTCCCGCCGCCGCCGACGTGCAACCGGTGCGATGCGCCGCACGCGTTCCGAACGGCGGACGGCGTTCTGTGGTGCAAGGCGCACCTCGACGAGGAGCAACGCTGGCGCTGCATCGAGAGCGCCGAGGAATGGATGACGGCCGCATTCTACGCCGTCACGATCGAGAACCGGTCGCGCGTCTACAAGCAGCTCGCGGCGCTCTTTCATCCCGACCAAGGCGGCGACGAACGCCTTATGATCGCCCTGAATCGCGTGAGGGATCGGTTCCGATGAGCGATGCGAACACGCCGCACAGAGTTTTCCTCGAGATGCTCGAGCGCGCGAAGGTCGATCACGGCGAGACGATAATCGGTGCGCGCGCGATCGCGACGAGCGAGCCGGCCGCGCCATCGTGCGGCGTCGTTGCCGTCGGTTGGACCGAGTTCCATTTCGACGAAGCGGGCGAGCTCCGGTTCGTCCTTGACACGGACTGCGGCGAGGTCCTCAGTCACGCCGTCGCTTGCGATCCGTGCGATCGCCGCGCGTGAGCGACGCGTTCGAACGTCCAGGAACGTATCCGTGTCCGAATTGCGGCACCGAAGGCGGGTGGTTCGATCGCTCGCGTCTGCCGGCCGAATGGGTGCGGTGCGGCGAGTGCTACGGCTTCGGGTGGAGATCCGCCGCGGCCGATCGATGGTTCGCCCGACTCGCTCTTTCCGCGTAGGAGAACGCCTATGACCGCCGAGCAACTCGCCGCCGTCGACGAACTTCGCACGAAGCTCGACAAGCCGAAGCTCAACGGCGGATACGTGCGCGCGATCGCGCTCTCGCCGGCGACGGCGCGCGCGTTGCTCGCGATGATCGACACCTCGCCAACCTAGCCGCCGATGATCGAGCGCGCATTCGCCGGTTCGCCGATCATGTGCCGAGCCGAGGGCGGTTGCGGGCACGACGACGCCGACCATTACGAATCGTGGCGTGAGAGTAACGTCCGCTCGATCGCGTGCCGCACCTGCGACTTTCTTCGCGGGCGATGCCGCGAGCCGATCCCGCACCTTCGCGCAGCCGCCTACCGTGGAGCCGCACCATGAAGCTTTCCGACGTGGTTCTCGTCGACGCGAACGACGTCGGCCATCGCCCGGCTGAGATCGACGCCGAGCACGAAACGATTCCGGTCGGCGTCTACGGCCAGTCGTCGCGCGCGCTCGTCGCTCCGGACGGCACGATTACGCCGATTCCCGACGCGCCGGACGCGATAGTTTTCCGGCCGTGAGCGACTTCTTCCAGATCCCCGAAGCGACACCGATCCCCGTGCGATCGGTCACGCGGCTGCGGCTCGTCGACCCGCCCGAGCACGGCGGAGAGATTCACGAGCTCGGGCTCATCTTCTGGAGCCGTCACGCATGGCTCACCCGATTGATCGACACGCCGCTACGCTGGCAACGCGATCGCCGCATCGCCTATCACAACGCCCGTATGGCGCGTCTCACCTCGCAGAGTTAGGAGTCGACATGCTACGCTTCCCGAAGCCCCCGTCGTTCGTGACGCAGCCGGCGCGCGACATGAATCGCTTCGATCTCCAGCTCTTCGCGAACGGCAACGTCGTGACGAACTACACGCGATCGAAGGTCACGGCGTATCTCATCACGCTCTCGCTGTACCTCGGCGTGGGCACGGGCACGACGACGCCGACGAACGCCGACACGGCGCTCGCGACGGAGGTCACGACGGCCGCGCTCGGCGGCGGCGGCACGTACGCGCGCGTCGCGATGGTCAACACGCAGCAGACGACGACGGTCACGAACGACACGGCGCAGAGCGTCGCGACGTACACCAATCCCTCGAGCTCGGCGAACACGATCGCCGTGACGGAAGCCGGGACGTTCGACGCAGCGACGGCCGGCAACATGTATTTCCACACGGTTTTCTCGGCGATCAATCTCGCGCCGACGTTCGGGCTGCAAGCGACGAACCAGATCGTATTCGCCTAGCGTCGTAAACAGGGGGGTCGTCGATGGGTAGCTACGCCTCGACGATCCTCGCCGACTCGCCCCTCGCGTTTTGGCCGCTCTCGGGCGCGACGATGGTCGATGCGAGCGGCAACGGTCACGGCGGCGTTGTCGGAACCGGCGTAACCGTCGAACAGGCCTCGATCATGCCGGGCGACGTCGCGGGATCAATGAAGATCGCGGCCTCACAGAACACGGTCCAATGTCTCTCCGTGCCGCACGCGGCCGCGCTCGAGACGACGACCGCGCAATCGCTCGAAATATGGTTTAACGCGGTTGCCCTGCCGGCCGGCGATAATCAGCTTTTCTGCAACGGGAACGATTCGATCCAAGCCCCGTTCGAAATCACCGTCAACGGCGCATCGCTCACGGCGACGATCAAGACGTCGGCGATCTACGCGACGACGGCGTACACCCTCACGACGGCGACCCGGTACCACATCGTCGCGACGTACGACGGCGCGCACCTCCTGCTCTATTTGAACGGGACGCAGATCGAGTCGGTCGCCGCGACAGGCTCGCTCATCACGGACTCCAACGGCCCGACGATCGGTTCCGGCTACGGCGACGGAAGCGCATCCGTGAGCGGCTATGTGCAGAACGCGGCGATCTACGGCGTTGCGCTCTCGGCGATGCAGGTGATGACCCACTACACGGCCGGCACGACCGCGCAGAGCGTCACGAACATCTACCAAGCGAAGGCGTCAGCCGTCACGGCAAAGCCGAAATTCCTCGTCTCGCGGCTTCTCAAAGCGACGTCGACTGTTACGGCCAAACCGCTTCCGATCGCGCGCGCGACGGTGAAGGCGACGTCGGCCGCGAGCGCGCGCTTCGCCCCGATCGCGCGCACGCTACGACTCGCGACGTCGACGGCGACCGCGGTCCTGAAGCCGATTGTCACGACGATCCGCAACGCCGCCTCAAGCGCGATCACCGCGAGCGGCTCGGACTCGATTGCCGGTGGCACGGTCACGACGATGACGTTCGCGGCGACCGCGACCGTAAGCGCGAGCGCCCGCGGCTTCTTTGCGACGGCGCGCACGGCCGCAACCTCGCTCGCGACGGCCAAGCCGACTTTGCGCGCAATCTTCACGGCTGCGCGCTCGAGCATCGTCTCCGCGCTCGGCGCGGCCGCCTCGAGTAACGCCGCCCCGACGACGTACGGGCTCGCGTCGGCGGTCACGACGGGCGCCCCGAGCGTCACGGTCACGCTCGGCCGGGCGCCGGCGGTCGGGGACGTTCTAACGGTCGTCGTCGGCGCGTACGATCCGACCGCGATCTCGATCACGCCGCCCTCCGGCTGGACGCTCGTACAGCACGTTACGAGCGGCTCGGGCTTCTCCGAATCGGCCTACTTCCAGCACACGGCCACCTCGGCCGACGTCTCGACGTACGCGTACACGTTCGGGCTCGCCTCGAGCTCGAGCGCCGCGCGCGTCGCGATCTTCGGCGTCACGGGCACGGTCGACGCCGCGAAGTCATCGATCGTCGGAACGGTCGCGCCGGGTTCGGCTCCGCTCCAGGGCTCCGGCACGGCCGAGACGGCCGGCACGAACGAACTTCTTGTCGTATTCGCGACCTCGACGCGCGCCTCGCAAGGCACCGCCGCGCCGACGATCTCGCCATCGCTCACCTCGCTCGGCTCGATTCCGTTCGCGACGGACGCATCGCTGACGCCGACCGTCGCCGGCTGGAGCTCGTCGAGCTCGTTCACGACGCCGACCGCGACGATCGACCCGTCAAACAATTTCAACGCGTCGCTTATCGGCGTGATGACGATGGGCTTCATGGGATCGTCGACCGTCACGACGATGACGTTCACGGCGTCGACTGCGGCGATCGGCGCGGTTCGCGGCTTCGTCTCCGGCCGTTGGGCGGGGATCTCGCTCGGAACCGCGCGCCTCGGCGCCCTGGCATCCGCTGCCGGACGAGCGACCTCGAGCGCGACGGCATTCTACCGCGTGCTCGCTTCACCCATGTGGCGCGCGACGTCGGTCGCGGCCGGCATATTCACCGGCCGCGCGTCGCTGCGTGTCATCTCGAGCTCGAGCGCGACGCCGGGCTTGCGGGTCACGATCTACGGCAGTTGGTCGACGATCTCGGCGATCGCGGCGCGCAGCTCGCCCGTCGCGACGATCCTCGTTCGCGCGACGTCGGCCGCGCTTGCGACGGTTGGTCGCGCAACGCTTGCGAAGAACGCCGCGACGTCGACCGTCTCGAGCAGCTCGCGCTTTCTCGTGACGATCCGCGCCGCGCGCGCAAGCATCGTCTCGGCGATCGGGCAGGCGTACGCGACGTCGGGTAACTTTTACCGGACGTTCACGGCGACGAGCGGCGTCTCTGCCGGCGGCTCGATGCGGGTCGCGATCGTCACGCGAGCGACCGCAACCGCGAGCGCAATCGCCCGGCCGATTACGGCGATCGCACAGCGCGCGACGGCGTTCGCATCCTCACGGACGGGCGTCGTCGCGGCGTCGCGCAACTCGGGCAATGTCGGAGTTACCGGCCGAATCATTGGAGTTACGCGATTACGATCGATCGCGATCTCGACGGTCTCGGCAGCCGGTGCGGCGATCGCGACGGCCGGCATTACGTTTCGGACCTTCACGGCATCGACTGCAGTCGGCGCGCGTGCAACGTTCTTAGGCTCCACGAGGAACGTCGCGTCGACCCTGTCGAGCGCGCGCGTCGTCCTGCGAGCGGCAACCCGATCGCTTGGCTTGTC
Source organism: Rhodospirillales bacterium (assembly GCA_903970385.1). Classification (GTDB taxonomy): domain Bacteria; phylum Vulcanimicrobiota; class Vulcanimicrobiia; order Vulcanimicrobiales; family Vulcanimicrobiaceae; genus Palsa-1515. The sequence goes on from CAJCIN010000150.1 coordinate 11,737, forward strand.
GCAGGCGATCGGGACCGTTCGTTTCGTCGCAAACGTCCGCGCGGGCGCCACGAGCGCGATCCTCGCCGCCGGCGCGGCCGTCGCGACCGCAGGTGTTACGCTTCGCACCTTCACCGCATCGACGGCCGTCTCGGCGCGATCGGCGTTCGCGACGTCGGCTCGATTTACGGCCGCATCGAACGCGGTCGCTCGTGTCACGACCATCATGCGCGCGAGGTTCGGCGCGAGCGTGGCCGTCGTCGGCGCCTCGCGCGTCGTCGTCGGGATCGTGTCCCGGGCGACTGCGGCCGTATCCGCTCGAGCGGTGGCCGTCGTCGCCCGCACGTTCACTGCCACGGTCGCTACAAGCGCGCGAACGGGGCTTCGGGTCGGATTGTACGCTACGGCGGCTTCCGCGCTCGTGGCGGCTTCGCGCGGCCGTATTGCGGCCGTGTGGCGCGGCACGATCGGCGTCGCCGGGAAGATCGCAACGATCACGGGCATCTTCGGGCGTGCGACGAGCGCGATCGTCGCCGCCGGCCGCGCGCTCTTCACCGGGAAAACGATCGTCGTCGCGCTACCGAACGGCGATGGCGAAACGATCGCAGCGCCGCTCATCGTGGCGGCGACGATCTCGACGCCGCTCGAGCTCGGCCTCACGCTCGCGGCCGCCCTCGAGGCGACGCCGCCGGCGGATACAATCGTCGCGCCGCTCCGCTCGAGCGCGACCATCACCGCGCCGCTCGAGATCGCCCTGACGATCCGCGCTTAGGAGGTTCCTCGAATGGCGGATTTCGTCGCGGGTGCGATCGGTTTCACGATCACGTGGGATCCGGGCGTCGGGCAGCCGGGAAACATTGCGACGCTCGCGGGCCTCACGTGCACGATGATCGCGACGAATCAGACGTCGGGCGTGCGATCGGGACCGTTCTCGATGACGGTCGCGAGCAACGGCAAAACGGCGACGTACACGACGCAGACGGCGAACGACTTCGCGACGGCCGGCACGTATTCGATCGCGTTTCAAGCGACGAACCCGGGCGGCGGGCTTACCCTCGAGACGTCGCCCGTCTCGCGCGTCGTCGCCGCGTCGCTCTAGCATGCCGAGCGTCGCGTCCCGCAAAGCGACGACCGATGCGTTCGCCGCGCGCCTTCGTGTCCTGCGCGACGATCCGGTCGCGTTCTGCCGAGAGATCCTCGAGTTCGATCCGCACGCCGGCCAAGTGCGATGGCTCGAGAACTCGAACGCCGATCAGAACGCGCTCGTCACCGGCAACCGATGGGGCAAGTCGGAGATCGCGGCCGCGAAACGCATTTTCAAGTGCGCCTTCAAGAAGGGCTGGACGGCCGAGACGCTCGCGAAGCAGACGGCGAAGCGCGGCGTGTACCAATCGATGAACGTCGCGCCGACCGCTGACCAATCCCAACTCGTATGGTTCAAGGCGCACGCGATGCTTCAGCAGCCGAAGGCGTCCTGGCTCGTTCGCGACGTGAAGATGACGCCGTTCCCGACGATCTATTTCGTGAACGGCTCTGTCTTTCAGGCGCGCTCGACCGCGGGCGACGGCCGCCATCTCCTCGGCCACGATTACGACGACGTGAATTGGGACGAGGCGGCGTACGAGACGCGCTTCTCGCAGATCCTCGAGAACGTGCTCCTCATGCGTCTCGTCGATCGCGCCGGCACGCTCGACTGCACGTCGACGGGTAACGGCCGGAACACGTTCGGCGAATACTTCCTCGGGGGATTGCCGGGCGCAGCCGAACTCCCCGGCACGGCGAAGATCCGCGCGGATTACTCGCAGTCGGGTTCGACGCGCGAGAACCCGCACGTCAACCAACAGCGCGTCGAGGCGCTCTCGCTGCGGCTCTCGGATAAGATGCGCGCGCAAAACATCGACGGGCAGATCGTCGAGGGCGGCGGCTCGTATTTCGAGCTCGCCGATATCGCCGCGGCCGAGAACACGCTGCTAAACGAGCACCTCATCGCGGAGTACGACGAAGACGCGCAGCATGCATACGCCGAAGTGCGCGCCGACGAAACGCATCCGTGGATCGAGGCGTATCCGAATCACCGGTACCTTCACGGATGGGACGTCGCCGAGAAGAAGGACTGGGCCGTCGGCTGGACGCTCGACCTCTCGACCGATCCGTTCACGTGCGTGGAGTTCGAACGCTTCCGTCGGCGCGGATGGGATTACGTATACGATCGCATGCGCCGGCGCGATCGCAAATACAAGACGCCGAACGCGACGAAGCTCGATTCGACCGGCGTCGGCGACACCGTCGAGAACGAGCTCAAAGATATCCGTGCCGAGGGCGTGACGTTCGGCGGCAAAGGCAAGAAGGACGCGCTGCTCGCGAACCTTCAGTCGGCGTTCTCGACGCGCACGTTCCGGATGCCGTTTCTTCCGGTTGCGCATAACGAGCTCGCGTTCTACGAGCGCGAGGACGAAGATCTCACGACAGACTGCGTGATGGGGCTCGCGGTCGCGATGTGGTTCGCCAAGCGTTCCCCCGAGACGATCGACGATATTTCACTCATCTAGGAGGTTCCATCATGGGCAACGATCTCGACCCGAAGAAGCAGTTCGAACACAACAACGCGGCGATCGATAAAGTCGGCGTCTCGCAGCACCCGCGCGCGCAAGGCGCTCCCTCCGCGTCGATCAACGACGCCGAATATGCCAACGCGGCGCAGGAGCGCGGCGAAGGCGTCGACGACGACAATCCGGCGACGATGCCGGGCTTCCCGGTTCCCGTGCTCAAGAAAACCGAGCACGCGAAGCATCTGCACGAGACGCGCGAGGAAGTCGCGACCGTCGAGCAGTCGCACCGCGCGACGGATCTCGCCGGCGACACCGGGCTCGCGAGCGACAAGAAAGCTCTCGGCGATCGCGTCGATAACTTCGGCGGCACGGTCGAGACGCCGCTGAATAAGGACTCGGCCAAGGACGGCGCGGGCCTCTCCTAATGGCGAAAGCCGCGGCGAGCGGAGGCGGCTCGCGTCGTCCTCGCTCGACCGCGGCAAAGGCCGCACCGATCGCGCGCAAAGGCGTTCCGGTCGGCAGCACGACCCTCTCGGGCGACGTCACGGTCGCGGGCGTCATCGCCGGCGGCGGTGGCAAGCGCCTCCCCGAGATGGAAATCTATTGGATGCTCGCGACGAAGCATCCGTACATCAACGCGTGCGTGACGCTCGTCGCCGATGCGATCGCCGGCGACGGCTTCACGATCGCGAGCAAGTCGGGCGATGCGCCAACCGACGGCGACAAGCGCGTCGCGAATATCGAGGCGTTCCTCGGCGTCGCTTTTCCGAACACGACCTTCCGCAGCGCGCGCTACGCGATCGCACAGGACGTCGAGGTCTTCGGGCTCGCGTATGTGCACAAGAAGCGCGCGGAGGCGCTGCTCGTCGGCCTCGAGCGGCTCGACCCGCGTTCGGTCACGGCGACGCTCTCGCCCGATCAAAGCGAAATCGTCTCGTATCAAGTGCGGAAGCGAAACTCGAATGGGATCTTCGACGCGCAGAACATCGAGACGATCGATGCGGCTGACGTCATCCTCTTCACGCGCGGCGGCGGCGATCCGATCACGGGTTCCCCGTCGCCGATCGAGGCGCTCGATCTCACGACCGCGATCGATCAAGCTGCGCGCGAATATCGCATGGCGTTCTTCAAGTCGGGCGGCAAGATCGGCACGATCCTTTCGAACGAAAACGCGACGCGCGAGCAGATCCAAGCCGCAGAACGGAAGATGCGCGAGAAGCACACGGGGGCGGATAACGCATTCACGACCATGCTGCTCTCGGGCGCCTGGAAGCTCGTCGGGAAACTCGAGTCGGGCTCGACCGACGCTGATTTCGTCGCGCTCTCGGGATTGAACCGCGAGGACGTCGCGAGCGTCTATCACGTGCCGGTCGGCATGATTACGTTTGCCGGGAACGCACTCGGCAGCGCCGGCAAGGGCGACGATCGCGACTTCTTTGAGGAGTTCGCGGTTCTGCCGGTCGAGGAGCTCATCTACGAGCGCCTCACGCTATCGCTGCTTGTCGACGAGTTCGGCATCATCGATCTCGAGATCGTCCCGAAGCGCCGCAACCGCATTCGCACGTCGCGCTTCGATGCGGCGACGAAGATCGTGAAGTTCGGCGGCACGGGCAACGAAGCGCGCGAGCTCGTCGGCCTGCCGAAGATCGACGATCCGAAGTTCGAGATGGACACGCCGAGATCGGAAGAGCACAC
>CAJCIN010000151.1 GCA_903970385.1 Rhodospirillales bacterium
TTCGCTGCCCCGAGGCGCGCGAGCGTCCGTGGCGACCACGGAGAGGTGGTCGAGTGGTTGATGGCACCCGCCTCGAAAGCGGACGAACGTGATGAGCGTTCCGAGAGTTCGAATCTCTCCCTCTCCGTTGTGAACGGGGCGGCGAGGCCCCCCGTTTTCCCCCCGGGCCGGCGCTCGCCGGCCCTTTGACGAACGTTGCGCCCCGGATGCGGGTGCGACGGGCGGGGGAAGCGGGGGCTCGCGCTTCCGTTAGGTTTCGGCGGCGATTTCTATGAGGATTTTGCCGAAATTTTTGTCGGCTTCCATGTGGGCGTGGGCTTCGGCCATGCGGTCCAGGGGGAAGACGGCGTCGATTTCCGCTTTGAGGTCGCCGCGTTCGAACATCGGGAGGAGCGCGCGCGAGAAGAGCTTCGCGAGCGCGACCTTTTCTTCGAGCGGGCGAGAGCGCAGGACCGTGCCGTGCAGGGCCGCGCGTTTGCCCATGAGCGCCGCGAGATCGATCTTGGCCGCCGAGCCACCCATCGCGCCGATCTGCACGATGCGGCCGCGCTGAGCGAGCGCGCGCAGGTTGTCCTCGAGCATCGGCGCGCCGACGAAGTCGAGGATCACGTCGGCGCCGCGGCCGTTGGTCGCGGCGTGCACGCGGCCGACCCACTTGTCGTCGAGCACGAAGCCGTAGTCGAGGCCGTGCTCCTTCGCGCGTTCCAACTTCCCGGGACTGCGCGACGTGCCGATCGCGACGCCGCCCGCCGCGCGCGCGAGTCCGGTCGCCGCGAGGCCGACGCTGCTGCCGACCGCGTGCACGACGACGCTTTCCCCGAGCGCGAATGCGGCGCGACCGAACAGCGCGTCGTGCGCCGTCATGAACGCTTCCGGAATCGCGGCCGCGTCGCGTAGCGAGACGCCGCTCGGAATCTTCGAGAGCGTGCCGGCATTGGCCGCGAGCCGCACCGCGTGCGCGCCGCTGACGACGAGCCCGCAGACGCGATCGCCGGGTTCGACCGTCGTGACGCGCTCGCCGACCGCGCGCACGATGCCGGAATACTCCATGCCCGGCGTCGGTACGGCACCCGCCGGAACCGTGTACATGCCGCGGCGCTCGAGGATGTCGGCGCGATTGAGACCCGCGAACGCGACCTCGACGAGGGCGTCGTCGCTGCCGACGACCGGTTCCGCGACGTCGTCGCTCAGGCCGATCACGTCGGTGCCGCCCGTGGCGGAATACACGATCGCGCGCATCAGGCGTTCGCCGCGAGGCGCGGATCGGGCGGCGCGTCGGGGAACGTGAAGTCGTCGTACGTCGCGTCGGCGGCGACGTGCAGACGGCCGATGCGGAGCGGGCCGTGCAGCGTCTCCTCGTAGTGCGCGTGCGTCACGAGCCAATGGTTCTCGAGCATGCCGTACTGCACGTCGAAGAGCATGCCGTCGTCGCCTTGGTAGCGCACTTCCGCCGGAAGCCCCGTCGCGTTGTCGATCACGAGATCGCTGAGATAAAACGTATCGCTCGGCTTGACCGTCTGACGTTTGACGAAATCGTACGGCACGAGCGTGATGTGCGTCTTGCCGTCGGCCGCGTCGCTCGAGTCGCTCGCATATTCGGCTTTGTACTGGCGCAACCGGACGACGATGACGTCGGCGTCCTCCTTGGAGACGTCGGGATACGTGAGCGGCGTGACGTCGTGGACGTACGAGGTCACCTCGGTGTGCGCCCCCACGCGCCACGACAGCGTGAAGTACGAGAGCGCGTCGAAACTCGGCGTGACGGGGAACCCGTGGCCGAGCGCGTTCCTGCCCTGCGGAAGATCTTGCAGGACGGCGAGGTCGTCGCGCGTCCGAACGCTCACCGCGCGCAGCACGTCGCGCTCCTTGCCGATCGTCGGCGCGCTCACGTGCGTGTTCACGCGGTACGTGACGAACGGGGGCGCCTTCGCGACGATCGCGGCGGCGGCATTCGCGCAGTGCTGGAAAACGATGTCGGGTGCTAGCGTGATGGAACTCCTCGTGACGGAACGACCGGCGGAACTCTTCGGCACGCTGCGAACCACCTCCGCGATATGGAAGAAGCCTTCGTCCGCCGCGACCTCATCGCGCTCTCCTGTGCCGGGGGGCACGCGATCCTCCACGCCGCGGAGGCCGAGGCCGCGTCGATCGGCGTGCCCGAATGCATCGCCGTGGTCGATGCGTCGGGGGAGTTGCTCGCTTTTTCGCGCATGGACGGCGCCCGGCCGGGCTCGATCGAGATCGCGCTGACGAAGGCTCGCTCGGCGGCCCGGCGCCGGCGCGCGACGGCCGACGAGGCGGGGGGCGACGTGCTGAACGGCGTGCGGATGGCCCTCGCGGCCCAGCTGCACGTGACGGGCGTCGGCGGCGGCTTGCCGGTGGTGGTCGACGGGCAAACGATCGGCGGCGTCGGCGTCAGTTCCGGAACCTCGGACGAGGACGTCGCGGTCGCGCGCGCCGGCATCGCCGCGCTGCTCGCGTGAGCGCGGAGCTCTATCCGTTCGCACTCGAACCGAAGGAGCGCGAACTGATCTGGGGCGGCACGGCGCTCGTCTCGCGGTACGGCAAACATGCGGATCCCGCCGCGCGCATCGGCGAGTCGTGGGAGTGCTACGACGGCAACGCCGTGCGTAACGGCCCGCTCGCGGGCGCGACGCTCGCGGATCTGCGAACGCGGCTCGGCACGCGCCTCATGGGCGGCGCCGATCCGCTCGCGGAGTTTCCGCTCTTGACGAAGTTCATCGACGCCCGCGCCGCGCTCTCCGTGCAGGTGCATCCGGGCGATGCGTACGCCCGCCGCGTCGAGCATCAGCCGAACGGTAAGACGGAATGCTGGGTCGTGCTCGAGGCGGAGCCGGGCGCCGAGATCGTGCTCGGCTGGAATCGCGCGACGAATCGTGCGGAATACCTCGAACGCGTTCGCGAAGGCTCGCTCGACGACGTCCTCCGCCGCGTTCCCGCGCGGGCGGGCGACGCGTTCTACCTGCCGGCCGGAACGCTCCACGCGATCGGTGCCGGCATCGTCCTTTTCGAAACGCAACAGACGAGCGATCTCACCTACCGCATCTACGATTACGGGCGCACGGACGCCGCGGGCAAGACGCGCGAGTTGCACGTCGACAAAGCGGCGGACGTCCTCGCGTACGAACGTTCGGACGCTGCGGCGCTGCGCGCGTTGCCGTACGAACTGGACGGCCTGCGGCGCTCGGTCCTCGTCGCCGACGCGAACTTCGTCGTCGAGCGGATCGAGGTGAACGAACGACGCGCGGGACTCGATCTCGACGGCATGCCGCTCGTCGTTCAGGCGCTCGGCGACCCGGTCGAACTCGAAGCGCGCGGCGAATCCGTTCGTTTAGCACCGTACGAAACGGCCGTCGTGCCGGCCGCGCTCGACGTCGTGATGGTCCGTGCCGCGAACGGCGGCTCGGGTTCGATGCTCGTCGCCGCGCCGCCGCGCGACGCCTACGCCCTCGAGCGGCGTCTCGGGCGCGCAGGCGTCGCCGAGACGGCGTCGACGGCGTTCTTCGCGCAGTTCTGACGCCGTTTCGGTGAGGATGTCTGCGGGCAGGCTACGAGCATGATCGCTCGTGGATTGCTCGCCGGGGCCACCGGCATTCTCGCGCTCGATGCGTACACGTATCTCGACATGTTCGTGCGAGGACGCCCGCCGAGCGACGTGCCGGCGACGGTCGTGCAGAAACTCGCGGAGAAACTCGGTCTCGACGCGCTCGCCACGGCCGACGGCGACGAGCCGAAGCATCGGCGCAGCGGCGCCGGGGCGCTCTCGGGCTACGGCGTCGGGCTCGGATCGGCGATTGCGTACTCGGGCATCCGGCCGTCGACCGAGGCGTGGCTGCCGTGGCCGATCGCGGGCGCGATTCTCGGCCTCGCGACGCTCGTCGTCAGCGAAGGGTCGGCGACGAAACTCGGCGCGACGGATTGGTCGACGTGGTCGGCGTCCGATTGGATTTCCGACATCGTGCCGCGGACGCTCTTCGGTCTCTGCGTCGCGTACGTGTGCGAGATCCTCGACGACGCGGAGTGACGCGCGCGGCCGTCGTTCGAAAGGTAAGGTTCCGTAGGGAACGATCTTCGGCCCGGGCAATGTGATCCGAGAACGCGCGTCACGAACGCGCGGTTTTTCTGCGATTGGAGTGCCCATGAGTCACGATCCGACCCCGCGTGCGAAGATGCTTCGCACGTCCGCTCTTTGGTTGACGGCCCTCGCCGCCGCCGCGTCTCCCGCCGTCGTGTCGGCCACGACCTCGAGCGCGTCGGCTCGTAAGACGGGCATCACCGTTCTCGCGAAGGTCACGGCGAAGCCCGGCATGGGCGATCAATTGCACGACGTCTTCCTCGGACTCGTCGCTCCCGCGCGCAAAGACGCGGGCAACATTTCGTACGATCTCGTCCGCGGCGTCGACGATCCGCTGACGTTCGTCTCGATCGAATGCTGGGCCGACGCCGCGTCGTTGCAGGCGCACTTGAAGACGCCGCCCATCACGGACGCGATCGCGAAACTCGGTTCGATCGTCGCCGGTCCGCCGGAGATCGTTTCGTACACGATGGTGTCCGACCCGGTCTAGCCCACCGCCCCGCGCTCCTCGAAGCGCCGCATCGCGAGCGGCACGAGCTGCAACGCGATCGCCGGCACGACGAGGAGCGCGCCCGCGATCGGCAACGCGTCGAGTCCGGCGACGTTCAGCACGGTGCCCCCGATGACGGCACCGCCGCCGATGCCGAGATTGAAGGCGGAACTGTTCAGCGCGGATGCGACGTCGGGTTCGCCGGGTTGGACGAGCAACACGCGCGCCTGCAGGCTGACGACGGCGCCGCTCATGCCGAATCCCCAGAGCGCGACGATCGCGATCGCGGTCGCCGGCACGTCCGCGGCGACACGAACGTCGACGGCGAGGCACGCGAGCGCGACGGTGACGAGTCCCGCCGACACGACGATCGCCGTGGCGTTCCGGCGCTGCGAGAACAGCCCGAAGGCGAAGATACTCGCGAAACCGGCGACGCCGTCCGCGAGCAGCAGCGCCGGCACGCCGCCGGTCGTGCGATTCGCCGCCGGCTGCAAGAGCGGCGTGAAGTACGTGAACGCGGTGAACGTGCCCGCCACGAGAAACGTCGTCGTGAGGAGCAGACGGACGAAGCGTCCGTCGCGCAAGAGCCGTCCGATGTCGCCGAGCGCGCTCGGTCTCCCGAGCGGGATCGACGGAACCGCGAGCAACGTGAGGAACGCCGCCCCGGCGATCGCCGCGACGGCTAGAAACGCGGCGTGCCAGCCGAACCGTTCCCCGACGAACGTGCCGAACGGTACGCCGAGGATGATGCCGATCGAACTGCCCGCATACACGATCGATAGCGCGTAGCCGCGCCGTTCGGGCGCGACGAGCGATGCCGCGGTCGACGCGACGATCGCCCAGAAGATGCCGTGCGCGACGGCATTGAACAGCCGCGCGGCCAAGAAAACCGCATACGTCTGGGCGAACGCGCACAGCGTCGTCGAAGCGACGAGTGCGGCCGCGATCGCGAGCATGAGCGGTTTGCGTGGAAGGCCGCCCGCGAGCGCCGTGAGCGGCGGCCCGGCGATCGTGACGACGAGCGCGTACGCCGAGAGAAGAAGGCCCGCACTCGGCAGCGAGACGTGGAGCGATGCGGCGATGCGCGGCAAGAGCCCGATCGGCAGCATCTCGCTCGTGAGATACGCGAGCGTCATCGCGGCACACGCGAAGACGCCGAGGGCCGCGGACGTTCGCACCGAGGCCACGCTCAGGGCGAACCGTTCAGCTCGGCCGCCTCCAAGAACGTCACGATCGCGCGCGCGAACGCTTCGGGCTTGTCCTCTTGCACGAAATGGCTCGCTCCCGCGATCGTCGTGTGCTCGACGGCGCGCGTCCCCGGGACGCGCGAGAGAAACGCATTCTCGCCGCCGCGCGTGATCGGATCCGCGTCGGAGAACGCGCAGAGAAACGGCTTCTCGAAGCGTTCCAGCACGCTCCACGCGGCGCGGTTCCCCTCCGACGCCGGATCGTCCGGACGCGTCGGGACGAGCATCGGAAATTCACGCGCACCGGCGGTATATCGTTCGTCGGGAAAGGGCGCGCGATACGCGTCCGCGACCGCGTCGCCGAGCGGCGGCAGGCACGTGCGCGCGAGCACACGGCCCGCGTCGAACGGATCCATCCTTTGCGACGCGGCGCGCCACGCTTCGAACGCGGCGCTCGGAGCTTCGTCGCCCGTCGGAAACATCGTGTTCGACGCGACGACGCCCGCGAATCGTTCGGTCGCTTCCGCCACGAGTCGCAGGCCGATCAGGCCGCCCCAATCTTGCGCGACGAGCACGGCGTCGCGAACGTCGAGCGCTTCCACGAACGCACGCATCCATGCGACGTGACGCGCGTACGTGTAGTCCTCGCGCGCGATCGGCTTGTCGGATCGGCCGAAGCCGATGAGATCCGGCACGATCGTGCGATAGCCGGCCGCGGAGAAATACGGAATCGTGTTGCGATAGAGATAGCTCCACGTCGGTTCGCCGTGCAGGCAGAGCAGCGGGCGCGCGCCGTCGGGGCCCTCGTCGAGATAGTGCACGCGCAACGCACCTCCGTCGCCGCTCGGCACGTCGACGTAGCGCGGCGCGTACGCGAAGCCCGGCAGATGTTCGAAACGTTCGTCCGGCGTTCGCAGCGATTCCATCGGTCGGTCGTTCTACGATCGCCAGCGTCCGCCCGTCATCACGCGCGCCGGGCGCGGATCGAGCGACGCGAACACGTACCGATCGAGCCGCGTCGCATCGTCGTCACGCTCGTCGTCGCTCGTCTGCAGCTCGATGAGGTCCGCACGTCGCCCCGTGGCGATCGCCCCCGCGCGTACGCCGCACGCGCGCGCGCCGCCGTCCGCGGCGAGCGCGTACAACGCCTCGCCGGTCGAACGCGCTCCGTCGCGCGCGACGACGCGCCGCTTGTGCGCGAGCCGCTGGCCGTATTCGAGGAGTCGTAATTCTTCGATCGGCGAGATCGAGACGTTGCTGTCGGAACCGATGCCGAAACGGCCTCCGCTCGCGAGGAACGGCGCGAGCGCGAAGAGACCGTCGCCGAGATTCGCTTCCGTCGTCGGACAGAGGCCGACGGTCGCACGCGCCGCCGCGATCCGTTCGAGCTCCGAAGCGGTCGTCTGCGTCGCATGCACGAGACACCAGCGTTCGTCGACGTCGAACGTGTCGAGCAGCAGGTCGACGGGACGCGCACCGAACGCCGCGCGCACGTCGTCGACCTCGCGCTCTTGTTCGGCGACGTGGAGGTGAACGGGGACGCCGGCGGGCGAGCCGGCGAGCAGTTCCCGGAACGCCGCGAGCGGCACCGCGCGAAGCGAGTGCGCGCAGACGCCGACGACGACGCCTGCGTCACCGCGATGGCGCGCGCGCATCTCCGCCGCGATCCCGAGCACGTCGTCCACCGAGGTCGCGAAGCGTGCTTGCCGCGCGCCGAGCGCGGCACCCGTGGGATCCGCTTGGGAGTACAGGGCCGGCAACAGACAGATCGCGATGCCGGCTTCGCGCGCCGCTGCGACGAGTGCTTCGGCGGGCGCACAGCGGTCCGCGTACCACGCACCGCGCGGATCGCGATGGATGTAGTGGAACTCCGCGACGGTCGTGTAGCCGGCGCGGAGCATCGCGCGATAGGCCTCGAGGGCGATGCGATGGAGATCGTCCGGTTCGAGCGTCGTCGCGAGCGCGTACATCGCTTCGCGCCACGTCCAGAAATCGTCGCCGTCGTGGGCGCTCGTCTCGCCGCGTCCGGCCATCGCGCGTTGGAACGCGTGCGAGTGGAGGTTGGCCATCGCGGGCGCGATCGCTCCCGCGGGCACGTCGTCGCGCGACCGCGACGCGCCCGCCGTGACGACGCGAATCGAGCCCGACGGATCGACGTCGATCGCGACGTCGGTGGCCCAGCCTTGAGGAAGAAGCGCGCGCTGCGCGAAGATGCGCACGTGCCCCTCTACGACAGGCTCTGGCGCAATGCGAACGTCGCGACGATGGTGCCGGGAGACGACGCGTACGGGAGCATCCGCGACGGCGTCGTCGCGTCGCGCGACGGCGCGATCGCATTCGTCGGCAAGCGCACCGAGCTACCGGCCGGTGCCGCGGACGGGGCGGCCGAGATCGTGGAGTGCGACGGTCGTTGGATCACGCCGGGCCTCGTCGACCCGCACACGCATCTCGTCTTCGGCGGCGACCGGCTGCGCGATTTCGAGCGCCGGATCGCGGGCGAACGCTACGAAGCGGCGACGGGCGGCGAATCCGGCATCGCCCATACGGTCGCGGCGACGCGCGCCGCGAGCGACGAGGCGCTCTACGCGAGCGCAGCGCTGCGCTTGAACGCGTTGATCGCGAGCGGCGTGACGACGGTGGAGGTCAAGTCGGGTTACGGGCTCGACGCGGAGACGGAGCTGCGCATGTTGCGCGTCGCGCGCCGGCTCGGCCGCGAGCTGCCCGTCACCGTGCGCACGACGTACCTCGGCGCGCACGTCGTGCCGCCCGAGTTCGCTCGCGACCGGGACGCGTACGTCGCGTTCGTCTGCGACACGGTGCTGCCGCGCGTCGCGCGCGACGGTCTCGCCGACGCCGTCGACGTGTTTTGCGACGCGATCGCGTTCGACGCGGGCGAGGCGCGGCGCATCTTCGCCGCCGCGCGCGCGCTCGAACTGCCCGTCAAGATGCACGCGGACCAATTGAGCGATTGCGGCGGCGCCTCGCTCGCGGCCGCGTGCGGCGCGCTCAGCGCGGATCACTTGGAATACGCGTCCGCGGACGGCATCGCGGCGCTCGCGCGAGCCGGCACCGTCGCCGTCGTGCTTCCGGGCGCGTACTATTATCTGCAGGAGCGCCGCGCGCCGCCGATCGCGCTGCTGCGCGAACATCGCGTGCCGATCGCTCTCGCGAGCGACGCGAATCCGGGCACGTCGCCCATCGCGTCGCTCACGACGGCGATGAACATGGCGTGCGTATTGTTCGGACTGACGCCTCCCGAAGCGCTCGCGGCGACGACGCGCAACGCCGCGCGGGCGCTCGGCCTGCACGATCGCGGCGAGCTGCGCGCCGGCGCGCGCTGCGATCTCGCGCTCTGGGACGTCTCGTCGCCGGCCGAACTCTGCTATTGGCTCGGGCGGCGCATCTGCGCCGGAACCGTGGTCGCCGGACGGCCGCACGCGTCTAGGTGACGCCGGTCGCGACCGGCGACGCCGCGGGCGTCCATGCGAGCAACGCCTCGCACGCGCGGCGGAGCGCCGCGGACAGCGTCGCCGCTTTGCCGTCGTCCGTCGCCGTGCGGGAACCGTCCTCGAGATACGTTCGCTCGTTCAGTTCGATCTGCAGCGCGTGGACGTTTCGCGACGGCGCGCCGTACGTGCGCGTGATGTAGCCGCCCGTGAAGCGGCCGTCGACGACGAGCGACGGATACGGCGTCGCGAGCGTTTGCGCGACGGCTTGCGTCATCTCGGGCGCGCACGACGCCCCGCGGTTGCTGCCGAGATTCACGTCGGGTAATTCGCCGTCGAAGAGGAGCGGAAGGCGTCCCCAGATCGAGTGACCGTCGACGAGAAGCGCGTACCCGTGACGCTGACGGACGCGCGCGAGCGCGTCGCTCAGCGCGGCGTGATACGGTGACCAATACGTCGCGACGCGTTCCGAGATCTCGCCCGCCGTCGGTTCGTCGCCCGGGGCGTAGAGCGCGTCGCCTTCGAACGTTTCCGTCGGCGTGACGCCCGTCGTGCGCGCGCCGGGATACAGCGGCGCGCCATTTGGATCGCGATTGAGATCGACGACGTATCGCGACACGTTCGCGCGGATCGTCCCGATGCCGAGCTGCGACGCGAACGCGTAGAGCCGGTCGACGTTCCAATCGGTATCGATCGACGTGCGGCCGATCGTGGTGAGCCGCGCGGAAACGTCCGGCGGAAACGCGGACCCCGCGTGCGGGAAGCTGAGCACGAGCGGCGCGTCGCCCGGCTCGATCTCAAAGAGCCGCATCGACGCTCCCGAAGAGATTCGCGACGAACGGCGTGAACGTCGCGCCGCCGATCGATGCGGCGACGCGTTCGATGTCGGGCGCGATGAAGCGATCGCCGCCGCCGTCGTCCGGCGCCACGAGCGCGAGCGCTCTCTCGAGCGTCGCGGACGTCCGCAGCGGTCGCCGGAAGCCGATTCCGCGCGCGGCGGAGAGGAGTTCGATCGCGACGATCGCGCGCACGTTGTCGAGCATCGTCCGCAGCCGGTACGCGCCGTGCGTCGCCATGCTGACGTGATCTTCCTGACCGGCCGACGTCGGAATGCTGTCGACGCTCGCCGGGTGCGCGAGGAGTTTGTTCTCCGACGCGAGCGCGGCCGACGTGACCTGCGGGATCATGTAGCCCGACTCGAGACCGGGTTGCGTCGCGAGAAACGCGGGCAGCGCGCTGAACGACGGATCGACGAGCAGCGCGGTGCGGCGTTCGCTGATGTTGCCGATCTCCGCGATCGCGACCGCGAGCGCGTCGGCGACGAGCGCGACCGGCTCGGCATGGAAGTTGCCGCCGGAAATGACCTCGCCCGTGTCGACGAAGACGAGCGGGTTGTCCGAGACGCCGTTCGCTTCCGTGACGAGCACGCTCCACGCGTCGCGCAGCGCGCGGAGGCACGCGCCGAGGACTTGCGGCATGCAGCGCAGGCTGTAGGGATCTTGCACGCGGCCGCAGTCGCGATGCGAATCGTTGATCTCGCTCGTGCCGAGCAGCAACCGGAGCGCCGCGGCGACGTCGCGCTGTTCGCGATGTCCGCGAATCGCGTGGATGCGCTCGTCGAACGGCTGCACGCTCCCGAGCGCCGCCTCGACCGTGAGCGCGCCCGCGACGACCGACGCCGCGAACACGTCTTCGGCATCGAGCAGCGCGTCGATCGCGAGCGCGGTCGAGACCTGCGTGCCGTTGAGGAGCGCCAGGCCTTCCTTCGCATGCAGTTCGAGCGGCGCGAGGCCGGCACGTTCGAGCGCGACGGCGGCCGGCATGCGTTCGCCGGCGAGCGTCGCGTCGCCGACGCCGATCAGCGTCGCGGCGAGGTGTGCGAGCGGCGCGAGATCGCCCGACGCGCCGACCGATCCCTTCGCGGGGATGACGGGCAAGAGATCGCGTTCGAGACACGCGGCGAGCATCTCGAGCACGGACCAGCGGATGCCGGAGTAACCGCGCGCGAGCGAATTGATCTTGAGCGCGAGGACGAGACGCACGATCGCGGGCGGAAGCGGCGGACCGACGCCGCACGCGTGCGACACGACGAGGTTCGTCTGCAACTGCGCGAGTTGCTCCGGCGGAATGCGGCGTTGCGCGAGCTTTCCGAAACCGGTGTTGACGCCGTAGACGCTCTCGTCGCGCAGCGCGATCGCCGCGACGACGGCGGCCGCGCGGTCGACGGCGGCGCGAGCGCTCGCGTCGAGCACGAGTGGCCGGCCCGCGTGTTTGAACGCGCGCACGTCCGCGGCGCTCAGGGAGCCCGAGCGGAAGAGGATCGCGGCGCCGGCGCTCACGCCAAGTCGTGCATCGGCAGGCGCAAGCCGTTCGCGCGCGCGGCGTCGAGCGCCGTTTCGTATCCCGCGTCGGCGTGCCGCGCGACGCCCGTCGCGGGGTCGTTCCAGAGAACGCGTGCGATGCGCCGCGCGGCCGCGGGCGTTCCGTCGGCGACGATGACGACGCCGGCGTGTTGCGAATAGCCCATGCCGACGCCGCCGCCGTGATGGATCGAGACCCACGTCGCGCCGCCGGCGACGTTGAGCATCGCGTTGAGCAGCGGCCAATCGCTCACGGCGTCGGAGCCGTCGCGCATGCCTTCGGTCTCGCGATTCGGGCTCGCGACGGAGCCGCTGTCGAGATGATCGCGACCGATGACGATCGGCGCCTCGAGTTCGCCGCGCGCGACCATCTCGTTGAACGCGAGGCCGACGCGGTCGCGTTCGCCGAGGCCGATCCAGCAGATGCGCGCGGGCAGGCCTTGGTATGCGATGCGGCTCGCGGCCATGTCGAGCCAGCGATGCAGGTTCGCATCGTGCGGCAAGAGCTCTTTGACTTTCGCATCCGTCTTGGCGATGTCGTCGGGATTTCCGGACAGCGCGACCCACCGGAACGGTCCGACGCCGCGGCAGAAGAGCGGCCGGATGTATGCGGGCACGAACCCCGGAAACGAGAACGCGTCCGCGAGCCCGGCGTCCTGCGCCATCTGGCGAATGTTGTTGCCGTAGTCGAACGTCGGCACGCCGGCCCTCGCGAAGCCGGTCATCGCGCGGACGTGCGCGACCATCGAATCCTTCGCCGCAATCGCGACGGCCGCGGGATCGCGCTCGCGGCGCAAACGCCACTCGTCGAGCGTCCAGCCCGCCGGAAGATACCCGTTGACCGGATCGTGCGCCGACGTCTGATCGGTCACCGCATCGGGTCGCACGCCGCGGCGGAGCAGTTCCGGAAGGATCTCCGCCGCATTTCCGACGAGCCCGACCGAGACCGGACGCCGCGTGACGCGCGCTTCGTCGATCAGCGCGAGCGCTTCGTCGAGCGACGCGGCCCGCTTGTCGAGGTAGCGCGTTTCGAGCCGTTTC
>CAJCIN010000152.1 GCA_903970385.1 Rhodospirillales bacterium
AAGCTGCCGTCGGGATCGTTGTCGCGCGCCTGCTTCGCCGGCGAGTAGATGCGAATGCTGTTGATGCCCGTGACGCCCGCTTGCATCTGACTCTGCGGCCAATGGATGCCCGGCTCGAAATCGACGAACTGCGTCGCGAGATAGATGCCGGTCGGGCGCCAGTGAAGCCACAGATGGTACGAAGCGAACGACATCAGCATCGCGCGCATGCGGAAGTTCGTCCAGCCGCTCGCGTGCAACGAGCGCATGCACGCGTCGATCATCGGGAAACCCGTGCGGCCTTCGCACCATGCGGCGAAACGCGCGCCGTCGAATTCGTTTTCCCGCAGCCCGTCGTACGAGCGCGATTGATTGACGAACTCGAGCGACGGTTGATCTTCGAGCTTCTGCATGAAGTGGCAGTGCCAGTGCAGCCGCGCGCGAAACGAGCGAAGCGAATCGAGCCAGCGCGCGTCGAAGCTCTCTCCCGCCTCGCGCGCGGCGCCGAGCTCGACTTCGCGCTCCCGCACGCGAGCGTACACCGTACGCAACGAGATCGCGCCGTACGCGAGATACGTGGATAGCCGCGAACATCCGTCGCGACCGGAAACGGGGCTCGACATGTCCTTACGATAGTTGACGCCGCGCGAATCGAGAAACGACGCGAGCACCGCACGCGCTTCTCCTTCGCCGCCCCGCTGCTGCTCGGGCTTGCGGCGAGGAGCGCCGGCCGCGGTTCCCGCGCAACGGCCGTCGCGTTCGAGCGCCACGCCTTCGATGCGTTGCGGCGGCGCGACGAGCGGCTCGCGCATGCGCCGTTCCCACGCTTGCGCCCAGCCGTCGCGCGAGCGAAGCGGCCGGAAGACGCCGAACTGTGCGAATTCATGCCACGGAACGCTCTTGCCGCGACACCACGCGCGCACGTGCCGGTCGCGCGCGTAGGTCGCGTCGCTGCCTGTCTCTTCGTGCGAATAGAGTGCCGTGAAACCGCCCGTTTCGCTCCATAGCGACTCGAGCACGGCCGGCATGGCGCCGGTGCGATAGGTAAGTTGCACTCCCACCGCGCGCAAAGAACGTTCGAGGGCCACGAGACAATCGTCGATGAACGCGAGCTGCGAGGTGTCGACGTCCGGTTGCGCGAGGAGGGCCGGCTCGTAGACGTAGAGCGCGATCACGGGACCCATCCGGGCGGCTTCGACGAGCGGCCGATGATCGGCGACGCGCAGGTCGCGCTTGAACCAGACGACGTTCATGAGAACGGCGACGGGGCGATCAGCGGCTCAAGCGTGCGCCTTTGCGAAATGGAGATCGAATGCGCGATCATCGGCGGCTTTGACCGAGATGCGGACGTCGAGATTCCCACGCGTCGCGTTCGAATACGGGCAGATATCGTGCGCGCCTTCGATCAGCGTTCTCGCCGTATCCGCGGGGGTCACGGGGAGTTCGACGATGAGCGACACGTCGAGTGCGAAGCGACCCGACTCGAGCCGCCCGATCCCGACTTCGGCCGTGGCGGTCGCTTTCCCGATCCCGACCTTTCGTTCGCCCGCGATGCGCTTGACCGCGTTGAGGAAACACGCGGCATATCCGGCGGCGAAGAGCTGCTCGGGATTCGTCTTACCGCCCGGGCCGCCGAGACCCGTCGGATACGCGAGTTGCAGATCGAGGAGCCCGTCGTCCGTCCGCACCGCGCCGTCGCGGCCGCCGGTCGCGGTCGCTCGTGCCGTGTACAAGATGTCCATGCGACGAGGTTCAGGTCGAGCGTTTTTGCACCCTGCGGTCGTTCGCCGCGCTCGCGCCCGGCACGATTTGGAACGCCGTCAGATTGTGGCTTTCGTCCGTCACGTAAACGACGCCGCGGGCGGCCATCGGGCTTTCCCAATGCACGCCGCCGATCGTCGCGCTTCCGAGCGTCGTGCCCGTCTTCGCATCGAGCGCGACGAGTTGGTTGCTCGCGGCAACGTAGACGACGCCGGCGCGGACGATCGCGGACGTTCCCTCACCTCCGAGCGTCAGGTTCGCCTTCCACACTTGCGTGAGTTGGCTCGCGCCGCCGAGCGTCGTCAACGTGTAGGCGTAGACGCCGTCGGGAAGCCCGACGTACGCGTACAGCGGGCCGCCCGGCGTTTGATAGATCGCGGGTGCGCTGTAGACTTTGGCGTCGATCGAAATCGATTGCAGCAGCGCACTCGATCCGGTCAGATTCGAGCGATCGACCAGGCGTAGCACGGCGTCTTTGCCGCCTTGCAACGCCATCAGCGGCGTGGAACTCGTGCCCTGACGCGGCAGCAACGCGGGCGACGTGCTTCCGAGATCGAGATCTTCTTGTTGCAATTGCAACGCATTGCTCGGCGCGAAGTAGCCGAGGAGCGACGACACGTCCGGCTTGAGCGCGAGTAACGTGTCGCCGAAGTAGCCGCCGGACGGATCGTAGTAGCCGTTGCCCGTCGCGGCGAACACCGCGCCGCCCATCGCCGAATCGGGATCGACCACCGGTCCCGCGCGCGACCAGAGACCCGAATCGCTCTGATCGCACGTGGACGGATCGATCAGCGCTTTCTGCGCCGCGCAGAGCGTGTTGAAGACGTGGAGCGCGCCGGTCGACGTGCTGATCGCGACGACGTGACCGACGTACGGCGGCGCGTCGCCGTTGTAGCCCGACGTCTGCGCGTACACGTAGCCGTTCGCGACGTTGAGCGGCGAACTGTCCTTTTCGGTCCTCGTCGCGAGCGTGATCGTGACCGGGAAGCCGTGCGACGTGTCTTCGACACCCGTCGTCGGATTCAGGCGGTGGATCTTTCCGTCGACGCCGCCGGCGTAGAGTACACCCGCACTCGCGTCGTAGGCCGGCTCCGAGGTCGTCGGACCGTTGCCCGTCGTCGCGAACGTCCACATCGTGCGACCGGTCGCAGCCGAAATGCCGTACGTCTGTCCTCCATGCACGGTCAGGAAGATCATGCCGTTCCACTCGATCGGCGACGTGTCGGCGACGTCGCCGATGTTCTTCTGCCACAACTGCTTCAAGGTGAGCGACGCCGGCGCGCTGCCCGACTCGTTGCTGACGCCGCTCCGCGCCGCATCGTGCTGCGCGAGCGGCCAATCGTCGAGCGTCGCCGCCGGGGTCGCAGTCGCCGTCGCGTGCGGAGTCGGAGTCGGCGAGCTGCCCGGTGAAGCCGAACCGGTCGGCTTCGGCGAAGCGGTGGCCACGGCCGAGGCGCTCGCCTTCGGTGAAGCGGTCGCCGAAACGGTAACCGCCGGCGTCGGCGTAACGGTCGCGACTGCGGACGGCGACACCGTCGGCATGCTCGACGCGATCACGTGCGGGGTTCCGCCTCCTCCGCTACACGCACCGAGTGCGGCGGCGGCAACGACGGCGCAGAAGAGCGCTGGAGAAAAGCGATGCACGACGGACCTCCGGTTCGAGGGCTTCATGGATTCATCGGCTTCGAAATCGCCCGCACGTTCGGTATCTACCCTACTGTGACGGACGCCACTTTTCGCGGCGGGACTTCCCGCGCGAAGCTTCGTAGTTCGGTCGCACGTCGTCCGTACAGGAGTTTTCGTGCGCATCGTCCGCCCAATCGTCGTGTTCTCGTTCCTCATCGCCTTCGTCGCGATCCAACTCCCGTTTGCCGCCCGCGCTCAGCCCGCAAAAAAGCCGGTGTCGTCGGAGGCCGATCTCCCGCGCTACACGTACGCGATCGGCGGTACCGCATCACAGCTGTTGCAATCGGATCCGGGCACGTTCGCGGCGTTCGCGGCGAAGGTGCTCGTCGACGTCGATGCGACGCTCGACGGCTACGATGTCAAAGACCATTCGACGTTGCGCGGCTTGCTCGGCGAGAAGCTCAACATCTTGACCTTGCAGGGCAAGAATCGCGAGGCGCTCGCGCTGATCCCTCAGATCCGCGAGCTGCAGGACAAGCCCGACGCGAGGCTCACGAGCGGGCTGCGTGTCGAAGCCATCTTGAATGCGCGACTCGACACGGGCAAGAGCGACGGACCCGCGTTCGATGCGGCATTCGAGAAACGATATGCCGCGGCCGTCACCGCGTTACCGTACGCCGTCGTCGGTACGTCGCTCAAAGAAGGCAAGGAAAGCGCCGAGATCTTCTCTCCCAACATCGCCCTCGGTCAGGCGCAAGCCCGCATCGATCCCGCGGTGGCGCAGTCGCATACGCTCAGCGGCGATCTCGCGAGCACGCTCGTCTCGCTGAGGCTGTTCGACGACGTGGTGTTCCCGACGAAAAAGGCGACGCTCGACACACTCACGGCCTATCTCGACAAGAACGCGACGGCGAAGAAACCCGACATCTGGTCCGCGCGCGACGTATCGCTCGCCGGAGACACGACGCTCACGCCGGTCGTCATCGGCATTTGGGACGGTGGTTCCGACCTCTCGCTCTTCCCGAATCAGACGTTCACCGATCCGCATCCGACCGACTACGACGCACACGGTCTCGCGTTCGATCTCCACGGATTCCTCACGCACGGATTCTTGTATCCGCTCGATGCGGCGCAAAAGAGCGCCTACCCGTCGATGATCGGAAACCTTCAGGGCTTCAGCGATTTGCAGGCCAACGTCGATAGTCCGAACGCGACCGCGCTCAAAGCGCAACTCGGCGCGATGACGCCGGCACAATCCTCGGCGTTCCTCGAATCGCTCGATCTGTACGGCGGAACGTACGGCCACGGAACGCACGTCGCGGGCATCGCGGCGCGCGACAACCCGGCGGCTCGCCTCCTCGTCGGGCGCATGACGTACAACTACAAGGACATCCCGCCGCCGCCGACCGACGCGGACGTCGATCGCGGCAATGCGAACAACGTGAAGTACGTCGACTACTTCAAGGCGCACGGCGTGCGCGTCGTCAACATGAGCTTCGGTGAGAGCGCGAAGGACTACGAGTCCGCACTCGAAGCGAACGGGCTCGGCAAAGATGCCGCGACGCGCAAGCAGATCGCGCAACGCTGGTATCTCAAGGACAAGCAATCGTTTTACGACGTGATGAAGGGTGCGCCCGGCATCCTGTTCGTCGCAGCGGCCGGCAATGCGGATAGCGACGCGACGTTCAACGACTTCATCCCATCCTCGATCGTGCTTCCGAACCTCCTCGTGGTCGGCGCCGTCGATCAAGCAGGGGACGCGGCGTCGTTCACGAGCTACGGCCCGACGGTTCACGTGTACGCGGACGGCTATCAGGTCACGAGCTACCTGCCCGGCGGCTATCGCGTCGCCTTCGACGGCACCTCGATGGCCGCGCCGGCCGTCACCAATCTCGCGGCCAAACTCTTCGCGATCGATCCGAAGCTGACGCCGGAACAGGCGATCGCGTTGATCGAGCAGGGCGCGACCGCGTCGCCCGACGGCAAACGCTCGCTCATCGACCCGAAGGCGACGGTCGAGTTGCTACGGAGCCGAGTCGCGAAGCCGTAGCAACGATTGCGCCTGCCGGAAATGGAGCGGTACCCGCGCGGCCGAAACGCGTGATCCCACACGTTAAGGAGTTGACCTTGAATCTCACGCAGAGCGCGCAACCGCCGATGAACGCCGCACCGGAGGGTTTTTCGTTCGAGCGGGATCTGCCGAACGGCTTCGCCGCGTTCTACAAACCGCTGCACGACCGGTTTACGAAGCGCCAGCAAGAGCTCGGTGCCGCGCGCAAGCGCGTCCTGCAGGCCTCGCACGCGGGCACGCTTCCGAACTATCTGCCGCCGTCCGCCGCAACGACCGAAGACTGGAAGATCGACCTTCCGGCATGGTGCCGCGACCAGCGCAACCAGATGACCGGTCCGGCCGACGAAGCCGATCTCGTCGTGAAGATGCTCAACTCGGGCGCGCCCGGCGTGATGCTCGATCTCGAAGATTCGATGGCGAACGAGTGGGACCACACGCTGCTCGGCGTCACCAACGTGATCGCGGCTCTCTACGGCGAGCTGACGTACGAAGACAAGAAGCGCGGCGGCACGGTTGCGATCAAAGACTCGTCGACCATCACCTGGACCCGCGTGCGCGGCCTGCACCTCAATCAGGCCGGCGTCTTCGCGAACGAATTGACGTCGGCATCGCTCTTCGATCTCGCGTTGCTCGTCTACCAGCTCGATTTTTCGCGCCTCAAGCATCCGCTCGCGATCTACATCCCGAAATCGGAAGCGGCGGAGGAAGGGCTCTGGTGGCGCGACGTGCTGCAGACGCTCGCGGAGCTCAAGGGCCAGAAGAAAGACGACATCAAGTGCATGGCGCTCTGCGAAGCGCATCCGTTCACGTTCCAGATGGAAGAGTTCGCGTACAACCTGCGCGAGCACATCCTCGGCCTCAATCTCGGCCGCTGGGACTATATGGCGAGCCTCATCCACTTCAACTTCAACGATCCGAAGTGGGTCTTGCCGGATCGCAACACGATCCCGCACGACGTGCCGTTCTTCCAGAACTTGCGCACGCTCATTCCGTCGATCTGTCACAAACACGGCATGCTCGCGATCGGCGGCATGACGGCGCTCTTCCCGAGCCGCGAGGATCCCGAGCTCAACGAGCGCGCGCTCGCGGCGCTCGCGCAAGACAAGAAGAACGAAGCGAACTGCTACATGGACGGCGCGTGGACCGGACATCCCGATCAGAACGCGATCGCCGTCGCGCAATTTCCCGAACCGAACCAGCTGGACAGCTTCAAAGCGGCGTTCGACTCGCATCCCGACATGCGTCCCTCCGTCGTCGGCGTCGGCAAGACGACGATCGACGGCACGCGCGCCGCGGTCCGCACGGTGATCCGGTATCGCAACGGCTACCTCAACGGGAAGGGCGCGAGCCTGCTCGACGGTTACATGGAGGATCTCGCGACAGACCGGATCTATCGCTTGATGATCGCGCAGCGCATCGAGCATGGGATGCACAGCGCGGGTGACGTCTCGACGCTGTTCGATGAGGAAGTCGAGAAGCTCGTCGCGTCCGGCAAAGACGCCGGAACCGCGGAGACGCTCCGCGAGGCGCGCAAGATCAGCGAAGATATGATCGTGCGCGGAGCGTTCGATCCCGTCTAAGACCACGCTCGCCGCATGCGCCGCTCTCGCGTTCTTCGCGCCGAGCGGCGCATCGGCAGTACCGGGACAATCGCTCCCAGCGTTCGATACGTGGGTCGCCGGACACGCGGTCCTGCG
Organism: Rhodospirillales bacterium; assembly: GCA_903970385.1. Classification (GTDB taxonomy): domain Bacteria; phylum Vulcanimicrobiota; class Vulcanimicrobiia; order Vulcanimicrobiales; family Vulcanimicrobiaceae; genus Palsa-1515. Next base: position 7,135 of record CAJCIN010000152.1, read on the forward strand.
CGGCATCGCACGAACGAAGGACGAGATGAGCGGGCTTCCGCAGTTCCGGTTGCAAACCGCCGATCGCGGAATCGCATGGACCTTCGACGCGGCAACCGACGCGCGCGGAACGATTCGCAGCGAGCGGCTCGCGGTGAGCGACGCCGGCGGCGCGGCCGGCTCCGCACCGATCTCGCATAGCGGTTCCGGCTACGGGTACGTCTTCTTCCGCAGTCTTTACGGCGAAGCGATCGCGCGAGACTTTCACGCGTCGCATCGCGTCGCATCGTTTTCAGATTCGACGAATCACACCGTCACGAGCTTTTATCGCGGCGTGCGCTACGGCTACACCGCGAGCGCGGGCTTCCTGACCATCGAGACGCTGTCGGCGATGATGCAAGACGTCGCGCAGATGCGCGTCTGCACGGCACACCCGGAACGGTGCGGCGACTAGAACGGAGACGTCGGCGGCGTCGCGCGCTCCGTCGTCCAATGCAACGTCGCGTACTCGTCGAGCGACGCGTGGCCACCTTGCCGGCTGCCGTTTCCGGAGGCGCCGACGCCGCCGAACGGGGCACGCGGATCGTCGTCGACGGTCTGGTCGTCGATGTGCACCATGCCCGTGCGCAGACGCTTCGCGACGGCGCGTGCGTGATCGAGCGACTTCGAATGCACGGATGCCGAGAGACCGTATTCGGTCTGATTTGCGAGCGCGATCGCTTCGTCGTCCGTTTCGAACGTCGTGATCGCTGCTCCCCCACACCGGTGGTTCGGCTATCTATCGCCGGAGAGAACGGGTTCCTTTCGCCGAGACCAAGCCGTCTCGATGCTCGAGATCGGCGCGGATCGGCGTATGCCGCTCCATCCGAGCCGTAGAAGCGGTCGCTCGATGCCGAACGTGACGAGCGTCGCGATGCCGATCGAGATGACGACGTACGACCAGAAGTAGTGCTCGTTCCAATACGGATCGACGCTCCACGGCGCGGGCATCGAACTGCACGGGAAGCCGGTCTGGGCGCACTGCGCCTTGACCGGCACGTGCCACATGTACAGGTTGTACGAGATCAACGAAAACCACACCAGGACGGGGTTTCCTACGAGAGCGCGCCAAGCGGGACGTGCGAACAGCGACGCGATCGTCATCACGGCGACGACGGCGCCGAAGACGAGGCGATGATCGCTATGCCACGCAAAATGCGCGCCCGTTCCGTTTGCGATCGTAACGTCGTAGAGATCGTTCATCAGAACGAGCGCAACGAGCACCGAGCATGCGGCGACGGCCGTCGCAATCGTCGCGACGCGCGGTCGCTCCGAATACTTGCGGAAGCGCACGAACAGGTACGCGCTGATCATGCCGAGCCCGAAAACGTCGATCTGACCGGGAAGCAACGGCGACCAATAGATATCGTTGTTGAAGCCGGTCGATACGAGCCAAAGCCGATACGACTCTCCGACCGCGACGAGTCCGAGAAACGTGAGGAACGGGCGCCTGCGCATGCACGCCGCGATCGCCGGAAACAACACGTAGAATTGCACCTCGATGCCGAGGCTCCAGAGCGGGCTCGATACGGCGTAGAAGCTGTCGTGCCAAAACGGATGGAGGAACGCGAGATGCCGGACGATCTCGAGCGAGAGTTGCGGCCGCACCTCCGCCGGATGATAGAGGAACAACCCGACGATCAAAACGGCGAAATAGTATGACGGAACGATTTTCAGAACGCGTCGCTCGATGAAATGGCCGAGCGTCGGACGTGCCGCCCCTTCGAGCATCGCACGAGCGTACGGCAGAAACAGCACGAAGCCGCTCAAGTAAAAGAACATCTCGACGCCGAGCGATCCCGACACGGTGAACGGCGTCAACGAGACGACGAGCGATCCAAGCGTAAACCCCGGCTGATAGCTCATCTCGCCACCGGAGTGCGCCAAGACGACGAGCACGATCGCGAGCCCGCGAAGACCGTCGAGAACCCGAAGATGATCGCCCGACGAAAGCTTCGGCGCCATACCGACGCTATCGGCCCGAAATGTACCGATCGACGACCGCTTACGTTCGGTTTGGCCGGCGTCGTTGAAGAACGATCGACGCGACGACCGGCACGAGTAACGATCCCGCGCCGATGACCGATTCGATGATGAGCAGCGAATTTCGCGTCTGATTCGTCAAGCCGCTGAACCTCACGAGAGCGTCACGACGGTCGATCGATTCTGGAGCCCTCGATGAGGATTGAACTCATGACCTCGTCCTTACCAAGGAATCGGAGCACCTTTCCCGCGTCCTGCTTGTTGACATACGGGACAAAAGAAAACCTTTATTCATGCGGGTTTGCGGCCGGGTGGCCTCATCCGTCACCTGCGAGTTGTTTTAGTATACCGTGAGAATAGCGGCCTTATAGCGGCCTTCCGATCATAGCGG
>CAJCIN010000153.1 GCA_903970385.1 Rhodospirillales bacterium
GCCATGAAGGGTTCCGCGATGAAGGGCAGTGCCATGAAAGGCTCTGCAATGAAGCACGACGCCATGAAGGGTTCCGCGATGAAAGCGACCCCCGCGCCGAAATAACCGCACACTCATGAAAAGAGGCGCCCGTGGTACCACGGGCGCCTCTTCTTTTTCTCGCCGCTCGCTGCTCAGTGCGGACGTTCGGCGATGAGGTTGCGCACGGTTTGCTCGACCAAGTCGTCTTGGCCCTCACCGATCACGGTCTGCCGCAAGCGGCCCTCGCGGTCGAAGATGTATTGCGTCGGCCAGTACTCGTTGTTGAGCGCGTTCCAGATCGTTTGCGAATTGTCGACCGCGACGGGCCAGACCACACCTTGGCGCGCGAGTTCCGAGATCACGTTCGCACGCACGTGCTCCTCAGGAAGTTCCGGCGTGTGCACGCCGACGATGGCAAAATCGCGCGCGGGGAGCGTCGCGTGGAGTTTTTTGAGCTCCGGCGTCACGTGCTTGCAGTTGATGCAATCAAACGTGAAGACGTCCACGATCACGACCTTCCCGTGCAGGTCCGCGGCGGTCACGCGCCCGTTGAGCCAGTCTTGCGCTGGAGCTGCGAGCACCGGAGCAAACGACGCCGGTCCAGCCGGCGCGGCCGAGGGCAGAGCCAGTGCCGCCACAGCGGCGAGGGCAGTGAGAATCTTCTTCACAGTGCAATTTCCTGATTGGGAACCACAAAGGCGCGGCCGTCGTGAGCGATGTGCCCGGCCTTCGTGAGGTGAGCGAGTTCGAGGGAGACCGTCTCGCGCGTGCTGCCGATGAGCGAGGCGATATCGGCGTGCGTGAGGCGCACATCGATACGCAGACCGCCGGGAACCGGCACGCCGTGTTCGTTTGCGAGCCGACGAAAGAGGTGCATGAGCCGGTCGCCGACCTTCGCATACGCGAGATCTTCCATCGTCGCCGACGCATCGAGAAGTTTGTCGCTGAGCACCTTCGCGACGTTGAGCGCGAGCGCCGGGCTCTCCGAAAGGAGAGCGAAGAGGTCCTCGGCTTTCGCACTGCAGAGCAGCGTCTCTTCGATGCAGACGGCATGCGTCGTACGCGGAGCATCGGCGAAGAGCGTCTCCTCTCCGAAGAGATCGCCCGCGCCGAGAACGGCGACCGTGACCTCTTTGCCTTCGGGCGTCAGTCGCGTGAGCCGGACTTTTCCGCGTTTGACGAGGTAGACGACGCGCGCCGGGTCGCCTTGATCGAACACGTACGCCTTTCGGGGGTAGAGGCACGTCTCGAAGAGATGTTGGCTGTCCTCGACCGTCGCGTCGCCCGCGCTCTCGAAGAGCCGGTTCTGACGCAGATACCAGACCTTGTTTTCCATCGCGCCCATCGCCCCCATCGCCGTGTCCGGCATTCGCCGAGACGCAGCGTCAGGCTTTGGAAACGGGCAACGAAATCGACACGGTGCAGCGCCCGTTTCCACCTTCGACGAGCGGCACTTCCAAGACGTGCGCCAAGATGAACAGTCCGCGACCGCTCTCGCTCTCCGCCGACGGTCGCTCGAGCGTCACGGGAAACGCGTTTCCGTCGTTCGTTACCGCGAGCCGCGGCTGATCGCGCGTCCAGTCGAGCTTCACCTCGATCTGCCCCGGGTGTGCGTGCCGGACGGCGTTGCTCAACAGCTCTGAAAGCGCGAGCGAACAATCCTCGTACGCCGCGTCGTTCGCGCCGCGGAAACGAAGAAACGTCATGACGCTCGCCTTCGCCGCCATGACGCTCGCCATGTCGGTCGAATCCACGTGCCACGTACCGCCCATGGCGGCATCCGATTTCCCACTCATCCGAGAAGGTATACCCTCTCGGACGATTTCGTCACGCCCTGCGGCGGTCAGCCCGGCATCTTGTTGGCGGACGTGTTCAGAGAATTGGTGGCCGAGCCTCCGAAAAACCGCAGTGCGGCGATCGCCGCCATCGCGACGAGAGCGATGATGATCGCGTACTCCACGAGCCCTTGACCGGAATCGTCTCGAAGGAGAGCCGTAAAAGCTCGGTGTGCCATATGCAGTGGTTCGGCAACCGTACCGTCCGGCTTAGCCTTTGCCGCGGCGTGCGAAGCAGCGTGCACTGTTTCTAAACCTGCTGCCGGGCCGGTGTGTCGCAGGTAACAGCCCCGCGCGACGGCTCTTCAGTCCACGCGGTCGGATTGCATGGAGCGTTCCAAGCGAGCGAAGAGATCGTGCTCGAGACGGGCGCGTCGCCGGGCCCGCAAGCGCTCGATGCTGCGCCGGTACGCGAACGCGAGTTGCCAGATGCGGAACGATACGGCCACCGAAACGATCGCGGCGATCATCAGCGAGTCGGGCGGTACCGGGCGGCGGCCAAAGCGTTTGCCCATGCCGCGCCGCTTACGTGCGACGACGGGTCGAGCCTGCGGCCGAATGGATAGGCGGCTTCACGGTCGCATTGAGCGGACATGAAGCATCTCGTCGCAACGCTCTCGCTCGCATTCGTGTTGCCGTGCGGAGCGGCGCGGGCGGCCGATGCTCCGTCGGATGCGGTTCCGGTCCCGAACGTGCCGCCCGCCGTCACGCACCACGTCGCGCACATCGGAAGCCGCACGTTCCGATATACCGCGACCGCCGGTACGATCGTGTTGACGAACGCGAAGGACGAGCCGGCGGCGAGCGTCTTCTACGTCGCATACACCGCCGAGGGACTCGGGTCGAAAGCCGAGCGGCCCGTGACGTTCGCGTACAATGGCGGCCCCGGCGGCTCGTCCGCCCTGATCCATCTCGGCGCGTTCGGACCGCGCACGGTCGTCACGACGAACGCCGAAGCCACGCACCCGGCGCCGTACAGCATGGTCGACAACGATCAGAGCCTGCTCGACACGAGCGACCTCGTGTTCGTCGATGCGGTCGGCACGGGCTTCAGTCGCCTCGTCGGCCACGCCACCGCGAAAGACTTCTACGGCGTCGACGAGGACGGTAACGCGTTCGCACAATTCGTGCGCCGCTACATCACGGCGAACGATCGCTGGAACTCGCCGAAGTACGTCGCCGGCGAGAGCTACGGTACGACGCGATCGTGCGTTCTCGCGAAGAAGCTGCAGCGCGACGGCATCGAGCTCAACGGCGTGATCTTGATCTCGTCCGTGCTCGACTTCGCCACGCTCGTCCCGCAACCCGGAAACGACGAACCCTATTGGCTTTATCTCCCCACGGAAGCCGCGACGGCCGTGTTCCACCACAAAGTCGCGACGCCGCCCGACACGACCGCATACCTCGCGCAGGTGCGCGCGTTCGCGCAGGGACCGTACGCGCAGGCGCTCGCCGCGGGCGCCGCGCTCTCGCCATCCGCCCGCGCATCGATCGCGCAGCAGCTGCATGCGTACCTCGGGCTGCCGGTCGACTACCTCGTCCGGTCCGATCTCCGCGTACCGCCGGGCCGTTTCGAGAAAGTGCTGCTCGGCGATGAGGCGCGCACGATCGGCCGCTACGACGGACGGTTCTCGAGCTTCGATATCGACCCGATCGGCGCCGACGCCGATTCCGATCCGTCTTCGGATGCCGTCTTCGGCGCGTTTACCGCATCGTTCAACCATTACGTTCGCGACGAGCTGCAATACAAGACGGACGCGAAATACGAGTTCCTCAGCTTCGACGTCAACCGCGCGTGGAATTGGAAGCGGGCGAATACGTTCGACGCGGCCGCGGTCGACGTCTCGGCGGATCTCGGCGAAGCGATGACGGCCAACCCGTTCCTGCGCGTCTTTTCGGCGAACGGGATCTACGATCTCGCGACGCCGTTCTTCGCTACGGAATATTCGCTCGCGCATCTCGGCATCGCGCCGAGCTTACAGTCGCACATTTCGTTCGGCTACTATCCGGCCGGTCACATGATCTACATCAACCCGGTCGCCCACGCGAGCCTCAAGCGGGACTTGGCGTCGTTTTACCACTCGTGACCCGACCGAGGGCGACGGCGATCTCGTTTTCCATTTCGCGCGGCTCGAGCGAGTCTTGCACCATGCACGTGATCGTATGATCGGGCGCGAAGAAGATGTGCGACGGGATGCCGTGCAAACCGAAGGTATGAAAGACGGACGATGTGCGATCGAGCAAGATCGGAAACGCGATCTCGTATTGCTTGCGGAACGCCCGGACTCTGTCTTCGTGCTCCTCGACGTCGATCCCGAACATCCGTAACCCCTTGTCGGCGTATGCCGCGGCGATGCGCGTTACGTCGCGCATCTCCCGGTTGCACGGACCGCACCAGCTCGCGAAGAAATTCACCCACACCGGATAGCCGAGATGGTCCGAGAGCGCGAAGATCGCGTCGCTGTCGAGCGTCTCGAGTTGGAAGTCGAAGCTCAGATCGCCCGCGCCCTTGTGGAGCGGCAGGCAGTAGGAGCCGGGCCTGGCGCCGCCGCCGCGTGCCGGTAGCGGCGAAGACGTCGCCGCAGCCGCCGCAGCGGAAGCAGCCAGAAAGTGCTCGCGCGTCATCGGCCGTACTTTGAAGCGGAGGGGCTGCGGTCCCGCGAGAATTCGCGCAACGTGTTCGGCCGTCGTCCGTTTCTCTCGCGCGCGTGGCGTACGCTCGTCGCGTGCGTCGTCGCTTTTCCCGGTTGCCCGGCGCGAGCCGATGTCGGTACGCCGCTCGCGGCATCCGCACATCGCGAGATTTCGACGGCCGTGCCGGCCGCTCAGAGCACGTTCGATCGCGGTCTCGCGCTGCTCTACGCGTTCAACATGGGTCAAGCGCGCGATGAGTTCACCGCGGCAGCGACGCTCGATCCCACGTGCGCGATGGCGTATTGGGGTGAGTCGCTCACCGAAATCACCGACATCAACGTGACGCCCGATACGGCCGCCATCGGGCGCGGAGCGGCGGCGATCCGCAGGGCTCGTAGCGCGACGACTGCGACGCCCGCCGAGCGGCAGCTGATCGCGGCCGCCACGGTGCGCTTCGCGGACGGCGTATCCGAAGCGAAGCGGCAGACGGCGTATGCGACGGCGATGCGCGCGTACGCACGCGAGCACCCTGCCGACGCGGACGGTCTCGTCGAGACGGCGTTCGCGATCTGGGGCTCGCCCTCGAGCGTCGCGAGCGCGGAGAACGCCGATCTCGGCCGGGACCTCGACGCCGCGCTCGCACTCGATCCGAATCAGATCGGCGCGCTGCATCTGCGCATCCACTACGAAGAAGTGGTCCACGCGCCGGAACGCGCGCTCGGCAACGCGGACACGCTCTCCGCGATGGCGTTCTTGCCGGGCGAATCGCATCTCGACCACATGCCCGGCCACATCTACGACCGCGTCGGCGACTACGCCCGGATGCTGCTCGCGAACGAGCGGGCGGTGGAGAACGATCGCGTGTACTTCGCGTTTGCGAAGGCGCTCTATCCGGCGTTCGGCGACGCCGGCGTCGCGTATATGCGGCAATATCATCAGCACGACGTCGACTTTCTGCTGTACGGGTACACGACGATCGGTCGTGACGGCGACGCGACGGCGCTCGCCGCGCGCGAGAATGCGGCGTCCGTCGCGCGCGTCGCGCTCCGGATGCACCGGCCGCAGCTCGCGATCGATGCCGCTCCCGAAGATTCGCGCGTGGTGCTCGCGATCGCGAACGCCCGTCTCGGACGCGCGTCGGCGGCGGCGAAGCTGCTCGACAAGGACACGCCCGAGCCGGGACGGCAACTGGTCGCGGCAGCGAACGCGCGGGCGCGCGGCGATGCGCGCGCGGAGATCGACGCGTACGCCTCGGCGTACAAGGCCGTGGCGGACTCGCTCGGCGATCCGAAGTCGTGGTGGTACGCGCCGGTCGGCGAAGGCTACGGCGCCGCGCTCCTCCGCGCGAAACGCTATGCCGAGGCGGAGGCGATTTTCGCAGCCGAGCTCGAGCGATATCCGAACGATCCGCACCTGTCGTTCGGGCTCGCCGTCGCGCGAGACGCGCGTGGCGAGTCGTCCGTCGCCGCCAAGGCGTCCGTGGCACGATACTGGGAAAATGCGGTTCCGCTTACGCTCGACGACTTGGGCTGACGCGGCCGGCGCTCGAAACTGTACGCCGGCAGCTGTCGGCAAGGTGCTTCCTGCACGGAGCCCGCGTCGCGGCCTCGCATTCGTCCCGAAATGGTGGCGAGAGGCCGCGGTCTGCCCGATGTTTCGAGTGAGAGGCGAGGGCCGGTTCTCTTCGGGGAGCCGGCCCTTCGTTGTCCGGCCGGGAAGCTCGAGCAGGCTGCAACTTCGTGGGCGGTGGGATATCGATCGTCCGAACGGCGTCCAACCGCACATTCCGTTCCACGCCAGGAGTCTTCATGGATGGCCTTCTTTTGTGCGAAGTCTGTCGCCATGCCGGTCCGAGCCATAACGGCGCCGGCTGTTCGAAATGTTCGTGCCGGCACACGCTGCAAGACGTCGTCGAGTTCGGTCTCGAAGCGGCTCGTGAAGAGATCCGCACCCTGTGGCAATCCACGGCCGTACGCGGCAACGGCGAGGCGTCGACCTAAAAGGGATACCGCGCGAGGAGCTCGGCCGGATCCGCGTAGATCGCTACGGCTCCGGCCAGATCGTCGTCGCTCCAACCGCCGCAACGCAGCGCGATCGTTCGCACGCCGGCCTTCGTCGCCGCTTCGACGTCGTACGGCGTATCGCCGAGCATGATCGCCTCGTTCGCGGCAACGCCGGCTTTGCGCAGCGCGACGCCGACGATGTCGGGCGCGGGCTTCGACGTCTCCGCGTCGTCGGCGGTGGTTCGCCGGTCGACGAGATTCGTAATCTGCGCGACGTCGAGCAGTGCGTCCAGCTCCGCGGCACTCGACGAACTCGCGACGACGCAGATCATGCCGTCCCCTTTGAAGCGCTCGACGAGCTCGCGCGCGCCGGGCGTCGCCGCGAGCGAGGGTAAGAAACGCTGCTTGAAGATGTCGCCTCGGCGCGACGACATCGCCTTGCCCGGATCGCGTTCGCTCGAGAGCGCCGGATCGATCTTCGGGAGGAGAAGATCGCCGCCCATTCCGATCATCGATCGGAAGAACGCGAGCGGACGGTCGTAGCCGAACTCGGCACAAGCGGCGCGCCACGCTTCGGCGTGGCTACCGTTGCTGTCGACGAGCGTCCCGTCGATGTCGAGGAGAATCGCCCGCAACGTGTTCGTCGAGTTTATGTCGATGCGAAGCTCGATACGATGTTCATATTCGACGGTGTACCCAATCCGTTTAGAAGTGAAATAACAGTCGTGAACGATGCATCAGAGAAGCCGTACGTGCATTCGGAAGACTCAAGGAAAGGGAAATGAGTCGCTCGTATGGTTATCGACCGAGCGTGGGCTTCTTCGAAGCGGACTGCAGTTTGCCGTCTCACCGCGTTTCCGTTGCTTCGTGGAGAGATGTACGTGTTCCATTCCTTGCGTAAACGACGCTACGTTCGCCCGGCCGTCGTCGCTTTCGTCCTCGCCTGCGGCGGCGTCGCGCTCGCTGCTGCGGCGAATCCCGCCGGCGCCGCGGCAACGTTCGCCGCCGTCGCCGGGGCGGTCACGTGCACGACGACCGGAACGACTGCCTGTCAGAGCTACACGAATACGAGTTCGGGCATCGCCGTTTCCGGAACGAGCGCGAAGGGCACGGGCGTTCGCGCTTCGAGCACGAGTAACTTCGGCGTGAAGTCGACGTCGAGCACGGCCGACGCGATTTTCGGTCAGGTGACGTCGTCTTCGTCGAGCGATGACGTCGCGGGCGTCGTCGGCACGTCGCCGAACGGCTACGGCGTCTACGGATACACGCAAAACGGGGGATACGGCGTCTTCGGAAACGGACCGAAGATCGGCGTGCTCGGTGAGACGACGGTGACGTCGAATAGCGCTACCGGCGTCGTCGGAGAGGCAACCGGTAGTGCCACGGGCCTTTACGGGTCGAGCGACTCCGGCATCGGCACGAATACGTTCACGACGACGGGCACCGCGCTCATGGCTCAGGCGCTCGAGTCGGGTTACGGGATCAACGCATTGACGGTGAGTGGGGTCGGGATCTTGGGCCACTCCGATAACGGTAACGCGATCGTGGGAACGAGCGACGCTGGGGAAGGCGGAGACTTTCAGGGCTCGTCCATCGGCCTCGTCGGCCGCGCACCGGCATCGAACGGCTACCCGCTCGTGCTGACGGATCAGAGCAACAACGATGTTTTCTACGTCAGCGGCGCCGGTAACGTTTACTATCACGGATCGCTCCACACGTTCGCGCGGACGAAATCGGGCGCGACCGTATCGGAGTTTTCGGCTCGATCCTCCGCACCGACGGTCGAGGACACCGGCACGGCCGAACTCGTCGGCGGCGTCGCGAAGGTGCGGCTCGATCCCGCGTTCGCTGCGACGATGGACACCGGAAGCCCGTATCGCGTCTTCGTGACCCCGGACGGCGATACACGAGGGCTCTTCATCGCGTCGAAAACTACCGAGGGCTTCGTCGTTCGCGAAACGCAGGGCGGCCGATCGAACCTCGCGTTCGACTATCGCATCGTCGCCGCGTCGATCGGTGAAGGCGGGCAACGGATGACGATGGTTACCGCAGCTCACGACCCGCACACGGTGGTTCCGGAACGCCCGAAGATGCGTGCCCCACGCCTAAAGTTCGCAGCGAAATAGCAGGAGATCGGAGATGTTGCATCGCTCGAGCGCAGTACGCTTTGCTCGGCCCGCCGTCGCCATCGCCATCGCCGTCCTGGTCGGTGTCGCCGGCGCGAGCGTCATCGCCACGCATCCGGCGGAGGCCGCGGCCACGTTCGCTTCGGTAGCCGGCGCCGTTACGTGCGCGACGACCGGAACGACTGCATGCCAGAGTTACACGAACTCGAGCTCGGGAATCGCCGTTTCGGGAACGAGCGCCAAGGGCACGGGCGTTCGCGCTTCGAGCACGAGTAACTACGGAATCAAGTCGACGTCGAGTACGGCCGATGCGATCTTCGGTCAGGTCACGTCCTCCTCGTCGGGAACGTCGGTCGCGGGAGTCGCGGGAACGTCGCCGCAGGGGTACGGCGTCTACGGCTATACGTCGAGCGATGGTATCGGCGTGAACGGTGTGTCGTCCAACTATGTCGGCGTGCAAGGTTCGACGACGTCGGGTAGCGGGTTTGCGGTGGTCGGAATAGAGTCCATGGACGGAACCGGGCTCTACGGCAGCAGCGAAGCCGGCTTGGGCGCGCAAACGTTGACCTCCACAGGTACGGCGTTGTACGCTCGGGCTACGGGTACGGGCGGCAAGGGCGTTTCCGTCGTCACCGATAGCGGTACCGGCGTCAGTTCACAATCGTCGTCCGGTTTGGCGTTCTACGGCGTCGACAGTTCCGGGAACGCCGCAGATCTTCGAGGGTCGTATATCGGTGTGGTCACTCGTGCACCGGCCGCCGGTTATCCGATCGTCGCCACTGATCCGAGCGGCAACAACCTGTTTTACGTCGACGGAAAAGGCAACGTCGCGTACCACGGCGGTTTGTATACGTTCGCGCGCACGAAATCGGGTGCGACCGTATCGCAATTCTCGGCTCGCTCTTCGGCGCCCACCGTCGAGGATACGGGTACGGCGCAACTCATCGGCGGCGCGGCCACGGTTCGTCTCGATCCGGCGTTCGCCGCGACGATCGATACCACGAGCCCCTACCGTGTCTTCGTGACGCCGGGCGGCGACACGCGCGGTCTCTACGTAACGTCGAAGACGCCGCAAGGATTCGTCGTGCGCGAGTCGCAGGCTGGTCGATCGACCGTCGCGTTCGATTATCGCATCGTCGCTGCGTCCATCGGCGAGGGCGGAAAACGCATGGCGATCGTTTCCGCGAGCGGCGAGCCGCACGCTCCGGTAACGCCGCAGAGTCAATCGCCTGCAAACAACGGACCTTTGCCCAGAGGCGGACTTCCCGCGAAGCGATAGTCCGGTGTCCCCCGGCGTGACGGCTTACCTCTGAAGCCGAAGCGGTAAGTCGGGACTCGCCGCGCAACGAGGCGGGATGGGATTCGAATTGCACGTCGCAGCGAGGCGCGATCCGTCGGACTTGCGTCCCGGCAGTGCCGCGGGATCGTCGCCGAGCCTCTACACCGCGCTGTCTTTGAACGGAACGCTCGACGACGACGCCTCACGAGCGGTCGTTACCGCGGTGTCCGATCTTCCGTCCGAACCCGGCCATTCGATTCTCGTCGCGATGGAAGACGTCGCGGCAGCGAGTCCTTCGTGTCTCGAGACGTTCGCGGCGAGCATGATGTCGCTCCGCGCGGCCGGGAAGAACGTGCAGGTGGCGGTCCGTCATCTCGAACTGTACGAGACGCTTGCCGGCGCTCCCGATTCGCGGGACTGGCTCTTGAACTTCGCTGCGACCGACACGTCGGGACCGCGCAGCGGTCTTCATCTCGACGGTCCCGGCCGCACCTGAAGCGTCTCGTTCGGGGCGTTCGCGGGTACGACGTTTTTCTCATCAGCCGGACGTTGCGGCGTCCCAATCGAAAGCCGAAATCTTGATCACTACCGAAGCCCTCGATCTCTCGCTCGATTCCGTGGACCGGAGTGCGCGCAAGGATGCGGGGCGGGCGATTCGGATTAAAGTGAAACGCTCCGAGCACTCGCTGCTCCCCGAGCGTTCGCACGATTTCGATCTCGTCGCGGTTCTCGACGAAGCGAGCGTCGACCGGATTCCGGCGCTCGTACCGATCCGTCACTTCCGCATGGCGAGTTCGCCGTTCGCTTTCTTTCGTGGAACGGCGAACGTTATGGCCGCCGACCTCCGCGACACGCCGGTTTCCGGCATCGACGTCCAACTGAGCGGTGACGCGCATTGCGCGAATTTCGGCGCGTTCGCAACGCCCGAACGCAACGTCATCTTCGACGTGCGCGATTTCGACGAGACGCTGCGCGGACCGTGGGAATGGGATCTCAAACGGCTTGCCGCGAGTTTGGTGCTGGCGACACGCGACGTCGGCGG
>CAJCIN010000154.1 GCA_903970385.1 Rhodospirillales bacterium
CGCGCTCTGTCGCACGTGTGGGTCGAAAGCTTCCGCCGGTCCGGCGCGGGTCTCGCGCCCGCGGCGCGTAAGGAATTCGTGCGGCTCTCGAAAGAGCTGACCGATCTCCAGCTGCACTTCACGCAGAACATCGAGAACGACAAATCCACGATCGTCATCACGAAGGCGCAGACCGCCGGATTGCCGGCGGATTTCGTCGCGACGCTCAAAGCGACCGATACCGGATACGTCGTGCGCGTGACGGACAGCACCGTGAGCCCGTTCCTCGACAACGCGAGCGACGAAGCGGCGCGCAAGGCCTACTACCTCGCATTCCAAAACATCGCGAGCCCGGCGAACGTCGTGCTCCTGCAGCGGGCCATCGCGATTCGCGATCGGCTCGCGCACCTGATGGGCTTTCCGACGTGGGCGGCATACCAGCTCGACGTTCGCGTCGACCGCAGTCCACGTCACATCGACGCGTTTCTCGACGACCTCGACGCCACGCTGTTGCCGCGCGCGCGGCAGACGGTCGCCGAACTCACCGCGCTCAAAGTGAAGGCCACCGGCGATGCGGGCGCCACGATCGCGCCGTGGGACGTCCAGTACTACACGAACGAATCGAACAAAGCGAAATATTCCGTGGATCAGGAAGAGATCAAACGCTACTTTCCCGCGGCTCACACCGTCGACGCGATCATGGCGCTCTACGAGCATCTGCTCGGCGTCCGCTTCTCGCAGATTCCGAACGCACCGTCGTGGCATTCGGACGTCACGGAATACGCCGTTTCCGACGCGGCGTCGGGACGCTTTCTCGGCTCGTTCTTCCTCGATCTCTACGCGCGCGAGGGGAAGCCGGGCGGCGCTTTCAACGCGGCCGTACTGCCGGTTCGGCGTCTTGCGAACGGCGCGTATCGGCCGCCGATCTGCGCGATGGTCGTGAGCGACTGGCCGGCCACCGTCGCCGGTCAACCGGTGCTGCTGACGCACGACGACGTCACGACGTTCTTCCACGAATTCGGACACAATATGGCGGCATTGCTCACGACGGCGCCGTACGAGAGCTTGACGCAGTTCCAACAAGACTTCGTGGAAGCGCCCTCGCAGATGCTCGAGAATTTTACGTGGGATCCGAACGTTCTGCGCAAGATCAGTTCGAACGTCGACACGGGTGCGCCGCTACCGGACGCGACGATCGCGAAACTCGTCGCATCGCGCTGCGCGACCGATCGTCTGTGCAACGCGTACGCGGCCGTGCGGCAACTCGAGTTCTCGATCATCGACATGGACTACCACTCGGCGGGTCCGAACGTCGACACGACGGCGGTCCTCGCGGAGGTCGCGCGCGACAAGACGCCGCTCGCACTCGTGCCCGGCACGCATCCGCAAGCGAGTTTCAGCCATCTGATGGGCGGCTACGACGCCGGCTATTACACGTATCTCTGGTCGCTCGTCTACGCGCAAGACATGTTCACCGCGTTCCAGAAGGGCGGCCTCGACAATCCGGCGGTCGGCATGCGCTACCGCGAGACGATCCTCGCGCCGGGCCGCACGTACGATCCGAACCGTGAGGTCCGCGCGTTCCTCGGGCGTCCCATGAACACGGCGGCGTTCTACCAAGGGTTCGCAAACGCGCCGTAGCCCTCGCGGGCGACTTCGCTAGAGCGCCCTCGCGGGCGACTTCATTTTAGCCGGCTGGGAGCCGAACGATAGGTGAAGCGCCGCGCGCGAGGGGACCCCTATCGAACTTTCTGCGGGGTTGTCGCGAGAGAAGACGACCCGATCCAGCTTTTCGATCTCGCCGTTCCGGCTGTTCGTCGGGCTGTATCTCGCCGCGTTCACGATCCTCGTGATGGAGGGTCACCGCGACGACGCTTTGCGGACGTTCCGCTACTCGCTGATGTTCGCGGCGCTCGCCTTCGTGACGAGCCGCGTCGCGCGCGGCATCACGGACGTCCCGCGACCCGGCCGTCACCTCTGGGCCCAACTTGCCACCTGCGGGGCGGCGATCGTCGCGACGGGGCTCGTCAGCGTCCGGCTCGGGTCCGAGGACGATACGTATCACGAGGTCGTCGGCAGCGTGTACTCGTCGGGCTGCTGGCAGTTCGCCGTCGAAGTGTGCGCCGTCTACTTCGTGCTGCGATGCCTCGGGCTGTCCGGACCCGACCTCGGCCTCCGTCGCTGGGTGAGCGGCGGCACCATGGTCGCGCTCCTGTGGATCGTCACGGCCTTCGGCTTTCTTTCCGTCGACATGATGGACGGGATGCCCGCTCCGGACGAAGCAGCGCGGCAGATCTTTCAGAACGTCTTCCGCAACGGCTTCAGCGAGGAGTTTCTCTTTCGCGGCGTGCTGCTCTCGCGGTTGCGATTGATCCTAACCGACGAATGGGCGCTCTTCGTGCAAGCGCTGCTCTTCGGCATCTGGCATTACGGCGCAGACGTGCGCGTCGCGGAGGGCAACACGCTCGTGACCGCCTGCTTCATGATCACGGTGCAGGCGGTGTTCGGTTACGCGCTCGGCTACCTCACGCTGCGCACGCGCTCGATCGCGATCGGCTCCGCCTTCCACGCCGTCGCGGACGCGACGAGCATCATATGAAACGCGCGATCACCGCCGCGCTCGCGGTCCTCGCCGTCGTCTGGTTCTTCTGCCCGGCCTCGCATCCGCGTGGAGTCGCGCGCGATTTCAACGCGTTCTACTGCGCCGGACGGGCCGTGAGCGCGGGCGTCGATCCCTATCGCGCGGAGCCGCTCGGGACGTGCGAACGCGCCCCGAAGAAAGCGGGCTTCTACACCGTGCCCGCCGGCGTGACGCTTCCGGCCCCGTTGCCTCCGTACGATCTCGCCGTGTTTGCGACGATCGGTAAGCTCCCGTACGAAGTCGCGACCGGCCTCTGGATCGTCCTCATCCTCGCCTCGCTGGCGGCGACCGTCGAAGCGATCCATCGCCTGACGCAGCTGCCGCGATCCGTGCTTCTGCTCGTCTTCGGGCCGATCGACGGCTGGAGCGCGATCTTCCTCGGCGAGATCGCGCCGGTCGCCGTCGCGTCGCTTTCGGTCGCGATGCTCGCGATGCGCGAGGGCCACCCGCGGCTCTCCGCAGCACTGCTCGGGCTTTCGCTCTGCGAACCGCACGTCGGGATCGCACCGGTCCTCGCGATGTTCGCGTGCATCCCGCGCACGCGGCCGACGATCGCACTCTCGATGCTCGCGCTGATCGCCGTCTCGTTCGTCTCCGTCGGCACCGCCACCACGTTCGAATACGTTCGCAACGTCCTTCCGGCGCACGCCGTCTCCGAGATCGCGAGCACGCGGCAATTGAGCTTGACCGCGCTCCTCCACACGCTCGGCGTTCGCGACGCGAACGCGCTCATGCTCGGCAGCCTCTCCTACGTCGCCATGCTCCTGGTCGGACTCGTGACCGCGCGCCGGCTCGCGGCTCGCGATCCGGACGACCCGCTCGTCATCGCGGCCCCGGCCGCCTTCGTGTTACTCGGCGGCGTCTTCATCCACTCGATCCAGATGCCCGCCGCGTTCCCCGCCGCGCTCGTCGCGTACACGCGCGTGAGCGGCCGGCTTCGCACCGTGCTCGGCGCCGCCATCGTCATCATCGCGACGCCGTGGATGAGTTTTCTCGCGTTCGGAATCATCGTTCCGTGCATCGCCTTCGTCAGCGGTGCCCTCGCCATACGCCTGCTCGACGCACGGCCGCGCGTCGCGTTCGCCGTCGGGATCGCGGCGGCGTGCTACGTCTACGGATTGCAGCTCGGTCTCGCGACGGGCGGCCCGTATCCCGGACCGCTCTCGCTTCCGCCGATCGCACCGCACGATCTCGCCGAAGTGAACTGGGGCGAAAACATCCGCGCGCTCTCGACCGTCGATCGCACGATCTTCGACTTCGCGCGCCTACCCGAGTGGCTCTCGATCGCGATGATCGCGATCGGTCTGTGGTTCGCGGCGCGCACGTCCGAACCGCGCGTCGAACGCGCGACCGTTCGGCTCCGAATCGGCGCGTCGCGCTAGGAGATCACGGCCGGTTCGCATCGACGATCGCGTCGACCTGACTCAGCATCCGCTCCGCCATCTTGCGCATCACTTCGATCGCGAAGTTCGGATTGTTCTGCACGAGCGACGTGAAGCGGAGGCCGTCGACCGGAACGACGCGGGTATCGGTCGTCGCCGTCGCCGCGGCGCTCCGCGGCTCGTCATCGCCGAGCGCCATCTCTCCGAACACGTCGCCGGCGCGCGCGGTCACGACCGAACCGTCCGCGTGGCGGTGCACGTCGACGCGCCCGTCGACGACGACGTACATCGCGTCGCCCGCATCGCCGGGCGCGAAGATCGCGTCGCCGGCCGCGTACGTTTGGATCGCCGCATCGTTGCGAAACACGTCGAGGTGCGAGGGCTCGCCGGCAGTTGCACCGGAAACGTCGAGCGGATCGACGACCGAAATGCCGCCGGTGTCGTTCATGTCGCGCAGCAGCGCCGCAAGCGAACGCAACACGATGAGCGCGAACGACGGCGCATACTGCACGAGATAGCGAAAGCGATCGCGATCCACGGGCACGACGACGCCGTCCTTCGTCGCGACGACGCCGGCACGACGCGGGCCGGACCCGAGCAGCGCGAGTTCGCCGAAGATATCGCCCGCGCCGAGCACGCCGATCGCGCGACGCTGGAACGAGAGCTCGAACTCGCCCTCGAGAACGACGAACATCTCGGAGCCGACGTCGCCCTCATCGAAGACGACCTCACCGGCGCGCACGGCACGCGCGCTCGGGTCGGTCGCGAAGAGTCGCGAGAGGCCGCTCGCGTCGCACGCGCCCCGGCCGTCGGCGAGACCTTGATCGAACGCGCGATCGATCGTGGCGAGGTTCGCGAAGCCGAGGATCGGTAACGGGATGGCGACGCTCGGCCCGATCGTGCGGATGCGAACGAATCGCTTGCCGGGTGCGGTACCATGGAGCACGGCCTCGTTGACGCGACGCGTCAGTTTGAGATCGAGTTCGAGCACTTGCTGTTGCAGGATGTCTTGCGCGACGAGCGCGATCGACCCAAGATCGTCGATGCGATGCGTCCGGTCGCGCAATGCGACGTGATCGGCGATCACGACCGTGATCTCGTCGGCGCCCGCATCGATCGCCTGGCGGATCGGCGTATTGTTGCCGATGCCGCCGTCGACGTAATCGCAAACGACGCCGCCCGGACCGGCGATCGGCACTTTGGGGAATGCGAGCGGGATCGCCGCGGACGCGAGGATCGACGTCACGTAATTCTGCGCCGAAAGCCGGACGCTCGCCGATTCGCGATTCGCAAACGCGCGCTCCCGTTCGACGTCGCCCTCCGGAAACGAGTAGAACGCCTCCGGCCGCGCGAGCGTGAGATTCGTCACGCCGACGACGAGCGTGCGTTCGAGCGCGCCGAAGTCGAGCACGGAAGACAACATCGCCACGAGCGGCGCCGGATCGAGCACGTGGGTCATCTGACGGAGCGAGCGCGCGTGCCGCAGCGCGGCGATCCCGCGCGCGACGTCGACCGCGAGTTCGCGAAGCGTGCGGCGGCCGGCCGCATCGCGCCGCGCGAGCACGTTCCAGAATTCGCCGAGCGGCGTGATGCCGCGAATCATCGCGCGTTCGGGCACGCCGCGCCAGATCTCACGCAGGCGGCTCGTCGCACCCTGCGCCGTCAACGCGGCGTTGATCGCGCCGATCGAGGTGCCGCAAACGATGTCGAAATCTTCACGCTCGCAGAGCGCGGTCACGACGCCGGCTTCGTATGCTCCGCGCGCGCCGCCGCCGCTGAGAACCAGCGCGCGTCGTGGCGAACCGTTGTGCATGCACGACGTTTCGACGGCAGCTCGCGGTCGTCATGCGATCGGAAACGCTAAAAAGACGAGCCCGACGAGCGCGATACACGCACCGCTCTATGTCGAGATAGTCGAGCGTGCCGTAGCGCTCAGTTCTTGCTGCCCGCGCCCGCGGTCGCGAGGCGGCCTTCGGCCGTCCACGCATGGATCGCAGCGCCGTTGCGCGCGTCCAGTTCCGCTTGACGTGCTCGCGCAGCCGTCTCGGACGCGAGCATACGCGGCATCGACTGCTGGAAATGCGGCATCACGTGACGGGCGAACAATTCGTAGTGACGTTTCGTCGCCTCCCAATTGGCCCAGTCGTTCGCCATCGTCATGTAACAGCCGAAACCGCCCGACTGCTCCTCGAGACGCTTGATCTGTTTGACCGCATCTTCCGGAGATCCGATGACGCCGAGCCCCGTCTCGTTGATCCATGCGATGCGTTCCTCGAACGTCGCGCCCGCCGCGCGAAAGGTCGGCAGTGCGAGCGTTTTCTGCGTGTACTCGCAGAACTCGTCGAATCCGTAGCGTACGTCTTCGATCGCCTGTTCCTTCGTCTCCGCGATGTGCATCGGCCCGACGAGGCGCCACTTGCTGCGGTCGGCGACTTTGCCGTATTTCTGCGCTTCCGCGGCGTACACGTCCCAATGCAGCGCGAGTACGTCGAACGTCTCTTGCGCGGTGGCGCCGAGCGATAAGAGGCCCGCGCCGTAGCGACCCGCGAGCAACGGACCGGCTTGGGACGCCGTTGCCGCAACGGCGATCTCGAAACACGGATCCGCATAGGGAGCGAGTTGGCAACGTGCGTCGACGAGATCGTACCGCTTGCTCTTGGCGGTGACCGTCTCGCCGTCGATCAAACGAAACAGCACGTCGGCATCGTCGTGCAACGCCTGCCGCAGTTCGGAGGGATCGAGCCCGATCATGATCGCGTCCGTGGGCAGCGAGCCCGGCCCGAGGCCGAGCATGAAGCGCCCGCGCGTGAGATGATCGGCCAAGATCGCGCGATCGGCGACCCAGAGCGGATTGTGATAGGGCAGCGTCAGCACGCCCGTACCGAGTTTGATCCGCTTCGTCTGCGCGGCGACGTAGGTGATGAACATGAACGGTTCGGCGATGAGCTCGGTGCCGGCGGAATGGTGCTCGCCGATCCACGCCTCGTCGAAATCCAGCTCGTCCATCAA
>CAJCIN010000155.1 GCA_903970385.1 Rhodospirillales bacterium
CTTCCCGCCGCG
Organism: Rhodospirillales bacterium; assembly: GCA_903970385.1. Lineage (GTDB taxonomy): Bacteria > Vulcanimicrobiota > Vulcanimicrobiia > Vulcanimicrobiales > Vulcanimicrobiaceae > Palsa-1515. The sequence goes on from CAJCIN010000155.1 coordinate 13, forward strand.
GTCGGAGAACAGCTCCGCGGCCGCCTCGGTCTGAGCTACATGGAAGGCTACGGGCTCACGGAGACGATTTCGATGACGCACGCGAATCCGCCGGATCGCACGAAGCTGCAGTGCCTCGGCATCCCGACGTTCGGCGTCGATTCGCGCGTCGTCGATCCCGATAGCGGCCTCGAGGTCGCACCGGGCGAGACGGGCGAGATCGTGATCTCCGGAGCGCAAGTCATGCGCGAGTATTGGCGTCAACCGGAAGCGACCGCCGAAGCGTTCCTCGAGCTCGAGGGCAAGCGCTTCTTCCGCACGGGCGATCTCGGCTACATGGACGACGAGGGCTACTTCTTCATGGTCGATCGCTTGAAGCGAATGATCAACGCCGCCGGCTTCAAGGTGTGGCCCGCGGAAGTCGAGACGAAATTGTTCGCGCATCCCGCCGTCAAGGAAGCCTGCGTGATCGGCTCGCTCGACCCGCGCAAGGGCGAGACGGTCAAGGCGCTCGTCGTCCGGCGCGAGGGCGCGGATGCGACCGAAGCGGACATCATCGCCTGGGCGCGGGAGCGGATGGCGAGTTACAAGGTTCCGGCCGCGATCGACTTCGTCGACGCCTTGCCGCGTTCGGGAACGGGAAAAGTACAATGGCGCGAACTGCAAGAACGTGAGAACGAGCGGTTGCAGCACGCGTGAGCGAGGACGACATGAACGGACCCGGTGACATCCTGCGCGTCGCGGCGCGTCGCTTCGGGCCGAAGACGGCGCTCGTGACGGCGCGGCGCACGCTCTCGTTCGCGGAGCTCGACGCGACGGCCGATCGCGTCGCCGCGGGGCTGATCGCGCGCGGCATCGGCCCGGGCGATCGCGTCTCGCTGCTCGGGCAGAACCGGTGGGAATACGTCGTCGCGTATCACGGCGTGCTCAAAGCCGGCGCCGTCGTGAACCCGCTCAACGTGATGCTGACGGACGACGAGGTCGCCTACGTCGCGAACGATTGCGGAGCCGTCGCGATCTTCTGCGAGGCGGCGCGCGCTCCGGGCATCGCCGCGCTGCGCGCCGGCGTACCGTCGCTCGCGCACGTGATCTGCTTCGACGGCGACGACGCCGGCGCGACGGCGTTCGCGACGCTGCTCGAAGGCGATGCGCCTCCCCCGGCGTTCGAAGCCGACCGGCTCGGCCTCTGCACGATCGGGTACACGTCCGGCACGACGGGCCGGCCGAAGGGCGCGATGCAATCGCACCGCGCCGTGCTGCTCAACTGCGCGCTCACGGCGACGATGCACGGTCGCAGCGAACGCGACGTCGTCGTGACGGCGCTCCCCGCGCCGCACGTGTACGGCAACGTCGCGATCAACGGCACGTTGCTCGCGGGCGGAACGGTCGTGCTCATGTCGCGCTTCGACGCGGCCGAGGCGCTCGCACTCGTTGCGGAGCATCGCGCCACGTTGATCGAGGGCGTCCCGACGATGTACGCGATGATGCTCGCGTCGCCCGAGATCGAACGCGCGGATCTCTCGTCGATCACGCGTTCGACCGTCGGCGGCCAGACGATGTCGACGGCCGTCATCAAGGCGTGGGAGGCGCGCACGCACGGCGCACCGCTCCTCGAACTCTGGGGCATGACGGAGATCGCGGGTCTCGGCACGACGCACGCGATCCACGCGCCGAACGTGCACGGGTCGATCGGCGTCGCGCTGCCCGGCGTCGAGGTCGCGGTGCTCTCGCTCGACGATCGCACGACGCGCGCGGCGCCGAACACGGCAGGCGAGCTCTGCATCCGCGGACCGCTCAACATGCTCGGCTACTACGGCCGCCCCGATTGGACGGCGGAAACGATCGACGAGCACGGCTGGCTGCACACGGGCGACGTCGCGTACGCGAACGACGACGGCTACTTCTTCGTCGTCGACCGGCTCAAAGACATGATCATCACCGGCGGCTACAACGTCTATCCCGCGGAGATCGAACGCGTCGTGGCGACGCACCCCGCGGTCGCGATGGTGGCGATCGGGCGGATCGAAGACGAGCTCAAAGGCGAGGTCGCACGCGCGTACGTCGTGCTCAAGCCCGGTCACGCCGCGAGCGAGAGCGAGATCGTCGAACACTGCCGGCCGCATCTCGCGGCATACAAGTTACCGCGTTCGGTCCGCTTCGTGCCCGATCTGCCGAAGACGTCGAGCGGGAAGATCATGCGCCGCGAGCTCGCGGCATTCGAGGCGGCGATCGCCGTCGTATGACGGCGAAGGCGACGCCGCTCGCGATCCGCTTCGGAACGCTCTATGCGGGCGACGGAACGATCCATCGGAACGGCGTCCTCGCGATCGAGGACGGTCGCATCGCGTCGCTCGGCGACGCGCCGGTCGCGGACGGCGCGATCGTGATCGACGCGCCGTGCGTCGTGCCGGGGCTCATCAACGCGCACGTGCATCTCGAGGTGAGCGGCGAAGCCGAGACGATGTCGCTGTACGTGCTGACGACGCCCGTGCAACGCGCGTTCGCCTGCGCCGACAACGCGCGCAAGACGCTCGAAGCGGGAGTTACCGCGGTGCGCGATCTCGGCGGCTCCGAGCGGCTCGCGATCGATCTCCGCGACGCGATCGCCGCGGGCCGCATCGTCGGGCCGGAGATCGTCGCGGCCGGACGCTTGATCACGATGACGGGCGGCCACGGATACTTCTTCGGTCGCGAAGCCGACGGGCCCGACGACGTGCGCAAAGCCGTTCGCGAACAGCGCAAAGCCGGCGCGCGATGCATCAAGTTCATGGCGACGGGCGGCGTGCTCACGAAGGGCGCGGTGCCCGGCACGAGTCAACTCACCGAGACGGAATTGCGCGCCGGCATCGACGAGGCGCATCGCCACGGCATGAAAGCCGCCGCTCACGCGATCGGCGCGGACGGCATCAAGAACGCCTTGCGCGCCGGTATCGATTCGATCGAACACGGTCATCTGATCGACGGCGAGGGCGTCGCGCTGCTCGTCGAACGCGGCGCGTCGATCGTGCCGACGCTCGCGGCGCTCGATCGCATCGTCGACGCCGGACCCGACGCCGGCATGCCGGCATTCGTCGTCGAGAAGGCGCGCCGCATCGCGGACGTCGCCGCCGAGAACTTGCGCGCGGCGCGCGCGGGCGGTGCGCGGTTCGTCGCCGGGTCCGATGCGGGCACGCCGTTCAACCGCCACGCCGATTTCGCGCACGAGCTCGAGTTGATGCAGCGTTGGCTCGGCATGAGCGCGAGCGAGGTCGTCACCGCGGCGACGCGCGACGCGGCGTTGCTGCTCGACATCGATCGCGGGCTCATCGAGCCCGGCGCGGTCGCCGACGTGGTCGCGCTCCCGCGCGATCCGGATTCCGACGCGCGTCCGTTCCGCGACCCGCTCGCCGTCGTCAAAGACGGCGCGCTCGTTTACATGCGCACGACGGCCTTGACGACCGCGCCCGTCTCGGAGTCGTGGATCGCTTCCGAGATGCGCTCGAACGGATAGAACGTCACGAGCTTGTCGAACGGAAAGCGGCCTTGGACGTACAGTTCGGCGAGCGCCGGAATGAAGAGCGACGGCGTCGACTCGCCTTCGACGATCCCGCGGAGCGTTCGGCCGCCCGTCATGAGGTGGAGCACGTCGAGCGTCACGGTCGAACCCACGGGCGCCGCGCCGACGATGCCGCACGTGCCGTGTTGCGCGAGGCTGTCGACGGCCTGACGGATCACGCTCGGAATGCCCGTCGCCTCGAGCGCGAAATCGACGCCGACTCCCGTGAGCGCGACGATCGCGGCCGCCGGATCGCCGTCGCCCGCGTTCACCGTATGCGTCGCGCCGAGTTCGCGCGCGAGCGCGAGCCGTTCGGCGCTCACGTCCACGCCGACGATCGTCGTCGCGCCGACGACGCGCGCCGCCATGATGGCGCTCAGTCCGACGGACCCCGTGCCGAAGACGGCGATCGACCGGCCCACGCCGACGCGCAGCGCGTTCATCACCGCGCCGGCGCCGGTCTGGACGCCGCACGCGAGCGGGCCGAGCAGCTCGAGCGGTAACGCCTTCGACACCTTGACGACGTTGCGATCGGTGCAGAGCGCGTACGTCGCGAACGACGATTGGCCGAAGAAATTGCCGTGCACCGCCTCTCCGCCGGCGCGCAGCGACGTCGAACCGTCGGGACGCGCCGCTGCGAAGTTCCGGCCGAAGAAGTCGTAACAGTACGTCGGCAGGTTGTCGGCGCACGAAGCGCACGTGCCGCACGAATCGTACGTCATCACCACGTGATCGCCCGGCACCACGCGCCGCACGCCCGCGCCGACGCGCTCGACGACGCCCGCGCCTTCGTGCCCGAGCACGACCGGTTGCGGCACCGGGAACGTCTGATCGCGCATCGCGATGTCGGTGTGGCAGACGCCCGTCGCGACGACGCGCACGAGGATTTCGCCCGCACGCGGCTCGTCGAGTTCGAGCGCCTCGAGCGACAGCGGCGCGTGCACGGCGCGCGCGACGGCGGCTCGGACGTTCACGATTCCGTTCGTTTCGTCGCGTCCGCGAAACGCAGCCGGTAGCCGACGGGCAAGAGCGCGATTCCGAAACGATCGGTCAGCACGCCCCAGATGCCGCGCGGCAAGAACAGCGAGAACAGCAACGCGGCAGCGCCGAGCCCGATGAGATACCACACGCCCTGCGCGCCGAACACGGTCTCGACGATGAAGAAAATCACGGCGCCGACGATCGGCCCTTCGAACGTGCCGAGGCCGCCGACGAGCGTCATGAAGATCATGTACGCCGTCCACTGCACGCTGAAATAGGTCTTCGGTTGGAAGGTCGTGAGCGTCGATAGCGTGATCGCTCCGGCCGCCGCGCACCCCGTCGCGGCGAGCACGAAGATCAGACGCTTCGTCGCCATCACGCGTACGCCGATCGACGCGGCCGCTTCTTCGCTATCGCGGATCGCTTGGATCGCCGCGCCCGTCCTGCTGCGCAGTAGAAAGAACACCGCGGCGACGAGCGCGAGCATGACGGCGAGCGCGACCCAATAGTTGAACGCGCGCCGAGCGTCGGGTCCGAAACTCGAGAGCGCGATGAGCGACGTCCCCGTCTCGCCCTGGACGAGGCCGTCCAGATTGACGAGCAGGTGCATCAGCTCGGCGAACACCCACATGCCGATCGCGAACTCGCCGCCGCGCAGACGTAAGGCGAACGACGACAGCGGCAGCGAGAGCACGCCGACGATCAACGGCGCGAGCACGAGCGCGAGATACACTTCGACGCCGCCGTGGGAGAGCTTCACGGCCGCGTAGGCACCGAGTCCGAAGAACGCCTGCTGCCCGACCGACACGAGGCCGGCGTACCCGGCGAGCGCGTTCCACATCGCGGCGAGGATGACGTACGCGAACAGCGTCGTCATCCGATCGGTGAGCGTCGCGCCGAAGATCGCGGGACCGAAGGCGAGGACGAGTACGAGCAACCCGAGCGCCGTCATCGTGACGATCGACGCGCGGTTCCACCGGTGGACGGTCACGGCCGCTGCCGGCGTCACGCGGGCGCCCGCCGGAGCGCGCGAATGAGCGTGCGCGGGTCGCGGCCGGCGATGAAGAATCGGGCGGCGAGCACCACGAAGAACACCGCGTGGCCCGCGATCAGAAACCCCTGCGGGCTGATCTGCGAACCGATGTTCTGCGCGACGCCGAGCGCGATGCCGCCGATCAGCGTCCCCCAGAGCGAGCCCGTGCCGCCGATGACGACCGCTTCGAACGCGAAGATCAGCTGCGTCGGGCCCGTGTAGGGATCGAACGTCGCGCGCATCGCGAGGAACGTGCCGGCGATCGCGACGGTCGCGATCGCGATCGCGGCCGCAGCCGCGTACGCGCGACGCGAATCGATACCGACGAGCTCGGCCGTGTCGGGATCTTCCGACGTCGCGCGGATCGCGCGTCCGAGCGGCGTGCGGCTGAGGAACAGTTGCAGACCGCCGAGCAACGCGACGGCGACGACGAACGTGAGCAGGGCGAGTTGCCCGATCGCGATGTCGGGCGTGACGTTCCAGCTGGCGAACGCGAGGTCGCCGATGTCGAGCGAATGCGTGTTGGCGCCGAACTTCTGGAACATCGCGTTGTCGAGCACGACGGCGAGGCCGAACGTGCTCAGCAGCGGCGTGAGCGAACCCGACCGCAGGCTGCGTTCGAGGATCGTGACCTGCAGCAGCCAGCCCGCGGCCGCCATGATCGGCAGCGCGACGACGAGCGCGAGGAAGGGCGAGATGTGGAACGCCTCGGCGATCGACAGCACGACGAACGCCGAGAGCACGGCGATGCTTCCGTGCGCGAGATTGACGATGCGCATCACGCCGAACATGAACGACAAGCCGCACGCGAGCAGCGCGTAATAGCCGCCGAGCAGAACGCCTTGGAGGATCTGGTCGAACCACATCACGACGCGCGTCCGCCGTCCGCGCGGCGCAGGCCGAAATACGCTTGCGTCACCGCCTCGCGCGTCAGTTCGGAGGCACGTCCTTCGAGCACGATGTTCCCTTCGAGCATGCACGCCACGTGCGTGGCGATGCGTAGCGCGCGGCCGAGGTCCTGTTCCACGAGAACGATCGTCGCGCCGCTCGCGATCACCGTCTGCAGCGACTCGTACACCATCCCGACCGCGACGGGCGAGAGCCCGAGCGACACCTCGTCGAGCAGCAGCACGCGCGGGTTCGTCATCAGCGCGCGTCCGATGGCCGTCGCCTGCTGCTGGCCGCCGGAGAGATCGCCGCTGCGCCTCTTGTAATTGTCGCGCAACACGGGGAACGCATCGAGGACGGCGTCAACGTTCCAGCGTCCCGGCCGGCGCACGCGGCCGGCGACTTTGAGATTTTCCTCGACCGTCATGCCGCCGAAGAGACGCCGGCCTTCCGGCACGAGCGCGATGCCCATCGCGACGCGACGGTTCGCCGGCATCGCCGTGACGTCGACGCCGTCGAAGGCGATCGTGCCCGACGTGATGCGATGCGCGCCCGCGATCGAGCGCAACAGCGTGGTCTTGCCCGCGCCGTTCGCGCCGACGAGCGCGAGGATCTCGCCCTCACCGAGCGCGAGCGTCACGCCGCGCACGGCTTGCAGCAAACCGTAGCGCGCGTCGAGCGCCGCGACGTCGAGCAGGCTCACGTGACGCCGCTTCCGAGGTACGCTTCGACGACCGCGGGATGGGCGAGCGCCTCTTCCGGCACGCCTTGCGCGATGATGCGGCCGGCGTCCATGCAGACGAGCCGTTCGACGACCTGCAGCAGGACGTGCAAGATGTGTTCGATCCATACGATCGCGATGCCGCGTCCGCGCAATTCGCGGATGATCGTGACGAGTTCGGCCGCCTCGGCATCGGTGAGACCGCCGCCGATCTCGTCGAGCAACAGGATCTGCGGGCCGGTTGCGAGCGCGCGCGCGAGCTCGAGACGTTTGCGATCGAGCAGTCCGAGCGTCTCGGCCTTCCGATTCGCGATCGCGAGCATCCCGCACAGTCGCAGCGACTCGATGCTGCCGTCGTACGCTTGCTCGCGCGCGGCTCCGGCGCCCATCGACGCCGCGACGAAGACGTTCTCGAAGACGGTCATGTTGCCGAACGGCCGCGGAATCTGATGCGACCGTGCGATGCCGAGGCGGCAGCGGTCGGCCGCGTTCGAGCGCGACACGTCCGCGCCGCCGAACGTCACGGTGCCCGCCGTCGGCGGGTAGCTACCGGCGAGCACGTTCAACAGCGTCGTCTTGCCCGCACCGTTCGGGCCGACGATGCCGACCGCCTCATTCGCATCGAGGTGGAAATCGACGTCGGCGACGGCGGTGAACGCGTTGAAGCGTTTCGTGATGCCGACCGCCGTTAAGACACGCGGCACGCTCAGCTGTTATACGGTACGATTTTCGCGTTCACCGGGACCTTCGGGTCGGTCACGTTGTTGACGATCACGTTGTCGTAGGCGAATTTGCTGCCGGGTTTCGCTTTGATCCACTGCGTGCTCACGAGAATCGTCGGCGAGACGTTCGGAACGGGGCCGCTCGTGAAATCGACCTTGCCGACCATCGATTGGGTCTTCAGCGTCGAGAGCGCCTTCGCGACGTCGGCCTTCTTCTTCGGATCGGCGCTGCTCTTGAGCGCGGCGAAACCGACGTCGAAGAGCGACATCGACGCGCCGAGTTGCTGTTGCCACTGCTTTCCCGTCGCATGCTCGTAGCCGTCCGCGAGCTCGTGCGGCGTCACGCCCGTCAGCGTCGACTTGTACGGGAATTCCTTATGCCAGTAGAAGCCGCTGAGGAGCCGGTCCCCGAGCGAACCGAGCGATTCGACGCCCGACGGGAAGAGGCCGGTCTTCGCGATCTGCGCGATCTTGACCATCTTCGTGTAGCCCTGCTGCGTCGCTTGACGCCAGAACGTCGCGAAGTCGGGCGGCAGCGGAAACGTATTGAAGATCTCGCATTTTTCCGCTTTGAAGCGCGCGATCTGCGCCGAGAAATCGCTCGTGCCGTCTTCGTAGCCGCCGGGATCGATCACCGTGTAGCCCGCTTTCTGCAAGTCGGGAATCAGGTGCGCGCGGATCGCGTTGCCGTCTGCGTCGTTCGGATAGAGCACGGCGACTTTCTTGTTCGTCTCGATCCCGTGCCACTCGGGCACGAACTGATCGAAGAACTGCTTGACGCCGAAGCTGAAGCAGTAGGTCCACTTGTACGGCGACGGCTGACCCGGCTTCGCACCGCGACCGAAGTACCACGCTTCCCAGGGAACGATCGTGCCGACGCACGGAACGCCCGCGGCCTCGCACGCATCGGAGACGGGGTTGACCGTCTCGGGCGTCGAGGTCGTGAGCATGACGTCGATGCCGCTGCCGTTGATGAGATCTTTCGCGAGCGTGCTCGCGCGCGCCGGATCCGACTGCGTGTCGCGATCGAGGATCTCGACGGCGTACGTCTTCCCGCCGACCGTGAGTCCTTTGCCGAGCGTCTTGCGAACGAGCTCGAGCACGTACGGGTCACCTTCGCCGAAACCGGCGAGCGGACCGGAACGCGGGCTGATGAAGCCGACCTTGATCGTTTCCGCAGCGTCGGCGCGAAGCCGGAGCGACGGCAGCCCGCCCGCGAGTAGCGCTCCGCCCGCAACGGCGCCGGCGCCTCGCACGAACGTGCGACGTGAACGAAGATCGGACATGGAAAGCCTCCGGTGTGCGATACGCAGCCTCGCGGCACCTTAGAGACGCACTACGGGTTCCCTTTCGTTCCTTGCGGCCGCATAACGCAGACGGGCGTTATTCGAAACGCGATAGTCCCGTAACGTCGAGCACGCGGCGGACGATGCCGCGTTGCGGAGCGACGATCGTGAATGCCGAGCCGAGCGACCGTCGAGCGCGCGCGAGTACGCCGGCGCCTGCAGCATCCATATACGTGCACTCGCGCAGATCGCATCTGACGCTACGACCGATCCGCACGCACCGCACGAGACCTTCTTCGATCGCCGCGCTCGTCTCGTACGAAAACTCACCGAAGACGTGAACGACGTCCGCGACGGCGAGTTCCTCGACGACGAAGGTCGATGACGGATCGACGAATGCGACGGGTGGGCTCTCGCGTACTTCCATGTGCAAAGTGTACGTCCGGTCGCATCGGCGTACAAGTTGTGAGCCACGCGACGTTTCTGCGTGGCGTGCGCGCCGTGAAACGGGATGGGGCGCGTCAGCCGGGTCGTGCGAACGCGCGTGCCGCATCGAGCAACGGCGCCTGCACTTCGCCGACGTCTTTGACGCGGAGCAGCATCATCGGCGCGCGATCGCCGAGCCGGGGATTGCTGCCGTGAAACCACGCCTGCGCGATCGTGCGATCCGCGCGCGAGGACACCATGAGCGCGAGTTGCAGAGCGAAGCGCAAGACGTGCGGGCGCTGCGGTTCGCGATCGATCGTCCATTGCTGCACGGCGCGGGTCTCCGTGACGCCGCCGATCACCGCGACCGTGGTCGCGCCGAGGATGTCGACGAGTTCCGCAACGACGGCCTTGATCGGCATCCTCATGGCGCGATCGTGGGCGTCCACGTCGCTCCTGATCGGGCGACCGTCCTCGGGCTGGCCTTCCATTACGCCGTAAATACCACCCCGAACGCCGCCCCAAACGACGTCGGGGAGCACACGCGGGCCCGGCCCGCACGCGGAACTCCAATCGGAAGGTCGAAGGGCTGCTCGGATGCCCGAGCGCCGAACGACGTTTAGCAAATTCATCATCGAGGATCGCACGCGCCCGCAGCCCGATCCGGACCTCACCGCCCTCCTGAACGACGTTCAGACCGCGTGTAAGTTCATCGCGTCCGCCGTCTCGCGCGGCGCGCTCGACCCGAACGCACCGTCCGCGCAAGAAATCATGCTGCGCGAGTGCGAGTGGGGCGGACTTCGCGGGATGGCCTCCACGGAGGGCGACGAGCCGCACCACGTCCCCGAGACGTATCGCCGCGGCCGGTATCTGCTCGCCTTCGATGCGCTCGACGGCTCACCGAATCTCGACGTGGACGTGGCGGTGGGCACGATCTTCAGCATCCTGCGCGCGCCGGACGGCGTCGACGCGCCCTCCGTCGCCCACTTCCTCCAGCCGGGCACGGCGCAGATCGCCGCGGGATTCGCGCTGTACGGCCCATCGTCGACGCTCGTCATCACGCTCGGCGCCGGCGTACACGGGTTCACGCTGGATCGCGAGATCGGAGCGTACACGTTGACGCACCCGGACATCCGCATTCCGACCGAAACGCGCGAATTCGCGATCAACGCGTCGAACGCGCGCGTCTGGGAGACGCCCGTGCGGCACTACATCGAAGAATGCGTCGAGGGCACCGCGGGACCCCGCGGCGCGGAATTCACGATGCGGTGGGTCGACTCGCTCGCGGCCGAAGTCTATCGCGTGCTGATGCGCGGCGGCCTGTACGTCGACCCGCGCGCACTGGAAGACGGCGTACCCACCGCGCGCCTGCAGATTCTCTTCGAAGCCGCACCGATGGCGTTCATCGTCGAACAGGCCGGCGGCGCGGCATCGACCGGGCGCGGACGGATTCTCGACATCGTACCGTCGCGACTGCGCGAACGCGTGCCCGTCATCTTGGGCTCGCGTCTCGAAGTCGAACGGCTCGAACGCTATCACGACACGCACGATCGCGGCGAGGAACTCGCATTCGAGACGCCGCTCTTCAATTCACGCTCGCTGTTCCGCGCAGGCTGAGGCGATGTCCGCGAAATTTCCCGTCCTCGCCATCACCGGCTCCTCGGGTGCCGGAACGACGACCGTCAAGACGGTGTTCCAGGAGATCTTCCGGCGCGAGGGGTTGACGCCCGCGGTCGTGGAGGGCGACGCGTTCCACCGCTACGATCGCACGCAGATGCGCGAGAAGATGGCCGAGACGCACGACGCCGGCCGCATCTTCAGCCACTTCGGACCAGACGGCAATCTCTTCGAGGATCTCGAGGCGCTGTTCAAGACCTACGGAGAGAACGGCCGCGGCCGCATCAGGAAATATCTGCACGACGACGAGGAGGCCGCCCCGTACGGCCAGCCGCCCGGCACGTTCACGCCATGGGAAGATATCGCCGCCGGCACCGACCTGCTGTTCTACGAGGGTCTGCACGGCGCGGTTGCGACCGACAAGGTCGACGTTTCGCGCTTCGCCGATCTGATCGTCGGCGTCGTGCCGACGATCAATCTCGAATGGATCCAGAAACTGCACCGCGATCGCACGGCGCGCGGTCATTCGCAGGAAGCGATCGTCGACACGATCCTGCGCCGGATGCCGGACTACGTGAATTACATCACGCCGCAATTCTCGCGCACGGATGTCAACTTCCAGCGCGTCCCGATCGTCGACACGTCGAATCCGTTCATCGCACGCGCGATCCCGACGCTCGACGAGAGCATGCTCGTCATCCGGTTCACGAACCCGAAGGGGATCGATTTCCCCTACCTACAGGCGATGCTCCACGATTCGTTCATGTCGCGTCCGAATACGATCGTGTGCCCCGGCGGGAAGATGGGCCTCGCGATGCAGTTGATCTTCACGCCGATGATCTGGCAACTGATGGATCGCAAGAAGCGCGCGCTCTGATCTAGCCGGTTCGCTTTTCCGTCGAAACCGCCGTGCGCTCGAACACGACGTATTCGTCGCGCGCGTTGCTAAAGCGAACGCTCGCGGCGTCGATCTGCGTCAACGTGAAATCGGCCTCGGCGATCTTCCACACGTGCTTGCGATTGCGGATGTCCTCGAAGACGAGCATCGATCCGACGCGGGTGACCGTACATTCGCCGAGTTCGTGCACGTTCTCGTTACCGAACTCGCCGGCGAACAGATGCTGCCCGATCACGGTGACTTGGCGCGAGATGAAGTAGTTCAGGACGTCGACGGCCGGGATCAGCGCGGCGTCGCCACGGGTGAGCTCTTCTCGATTGACCATGTTCCGAACATACCACATCGGGCTGCGATGGCATCCCCCGTCGCTCGTCAGAAGGCGAGCGCGGAACCCGTCTCGACCCGCGGGTCGTGGGCACCCTCACGCGTCCCGTCCGCCCGGACGCCGACGGCGTTGCCCGCCGAGTGAGCGAGGCCGAAGGCGACGTCGTAACCGGCCGCGCGCAACCGGGCGAGCGTCGGTGCGTCGAACGCGCCCGTTTCCGCGTAGAGCACGTCCGGCAGCCACTGCATGTGGACGCGATCGGCGGCGAGCGCGTCGCTCGCGCTCTCGCCGAAATCGATCACCCCGCGGATCGTGTCGAGGGTCGTCGTGATGATCCGCGGGCCGCCCGCCGCACCCGCGACGAGGATGGTCCGGCCGCGGCCGTCGACGACGATCGACGGCGACATCGACGAGAGCGGACGCTTCTGCGGCGCGATCGCGTTCGCGGCGCCCTGGACGAGTCCGAACATGTTCGGCGAGCCGACCTTGCTCGTGAAGTCGTCCATCTCGTCGTTCATCAAGACGCCCGTGCCGGCGGCGACGAAACCGCTGCCGAACGAATTGTTGATCGTATACGTCACGTCGACCGCGTTGCCGGCCGCGTCGACGACGCTGTAGTTCGTCGTGTTGCGGCCTTCGCGGGCGACGCCCGCGCCGCGCACGTCGCGCGACGGCGTCGCATGCTCCGCGTCGATCGACGCGCGCAGTCCCGCGAGGTACGCCGGATCGAGCAGCCGCGCGACGGGCGACGCGACGAAATCCGGGTCGCCGAGCGCCGTGTTGCGGTCGGCGAAGGCGCGGCGTTCCGCTTCGACTTCCCGATGGACGTTGTCGAACGAGAGCGCGGGCGGCCGCGGTGCCGCGTCGCCGAGGATGCCGAGGACCTCACAGATGGCGACGCCGCCGGAACTCGGCGGCGGCGACGTGACGATCGTGTAGCCGCGATGCACGCATTCGATCGGCGTTCGCACGGCCACGCGGTAGCGCGCGAGATCCTCCTCCGTCACGATTCCGCCCGCCGCGCGGATCGACGTCGCGAGACGCCGGGCGACGGCGCCGCGGTAGAAGCCGTCCGGTCCGTTCGCGTCGATCGCGTGCAGCGTGCGCGCGAGATCCGGTTGCCGGAGCACGGTGCCCGCGTGCGGCGTGTCGCCGCCGCGGACGAAGATCGCCGACGTCGACGGAAACCGCGCGAGCAACGCGCGCCCGCGCAGCAACGACGCCGCATCCGCCGCGGACACCTCGAAGCCGTTCTCCGCATCGGCGATCGCATCGCGCAGCACGTCGTGTCGCGATCGCGTGCCGTAGTGCGTGCGCGCGTATTCCAATCCCGCGACGCTCCCCGGCACGCCCGCCGATCGTGCGCCGACGGTGCTGGCATCCGGCACGAGGGTGCCCTTCGCATCGAGATACATGTCCGCGCGTGCGGCCGCCGGGGCCGTCTCGCGAAAGTCGATGAAGTGCGTGCGGCCGTCGGCGGAGCGCACGAGCATGAAGCCGCCGCCGCCGAGGTTGCCGGCTGCCGGTAGCGTGACCGCGAGCGTGTAGCCGATCGCGACGGCGGCGTCGACGGCGTTGCCGCCCTCGCGCAACACGCGCAGCCCCGTCTCCGACGCGAGACGTTGATCGGTCGCGACGGCGGCGTGCGAACCGAGCGCGGTGTTCTTCGCCCCGAGCGATCGCAGCACGTCTTCGAGCTGCACGAGGCGCGGACGCGTCCGTTCGACGAGCCGCCGAAAGGCGTCGCGCTCGGCGCTCGTCGGCCGCGCGTCGGCGCTCTCGACGGACGCCTCGAGTTCCGCGAACAGGCTCGCGTCGTAGCGCAGCGACGTCGTGTCGCTCTTCCCGCCCGAGCCGGTCGAGTCGTCCGGGTCGGCCGCGGCGGAGACGCCCGCGATCGCATCGATGCGCGCGGCGGCGTCCGGATGCGCGGCGCGTGCCGTCTTCGCCGCGGCGAGGATGCGCCGCGTGCGATCGCTCCATCGTGCGACGGCCCGGGCGAACGCCGACTGTTCGATGAGATCGGCGTCGGTCGCGGCGACGCGCGGATCGCGCCGCAGAACGAGGGGCCGCACGTACGTCGTGCCGTCGACCGATAGGCGCACCGCGTACGTACCGGGAGCCGCGAGCGGGCCGTCCGCGTCGTCGACGTGATAATCCCACACGAAACGGTGCGTGCCCGCCACGTTCGACGGAACGCCCGGCGTGACGATCCAGAACGCGGGATACGGCACGTCCGCCGGATCGACCGGTTTGGTCGGCTCGTCGCTCGCATAGTGCCGGATCGCGCGGCCCGCCGCGTCGACGACGTCGAGCGTGACGACGCCGTGCGCGCCCGGCGCGAGCGCGTAATCGATGAAGGCGCCGTTCGGCGGATTCTCTCCGAGCGGCGTTTCGGGAGGCGACGCTTCCGCCTCGTCGTTGCCGTCGCGCGTGCGGATCGCGACGCGCGGCACGAAGAGCCGCGTGCCGGATGCGGAGCCTGCGGCGAGTTCGCGCAACGGCTCGACGTCGTCGAGGATCCAGAAGGCGCGCCCGTGCGTCGCGATCGCGAGATCGCTGCCGTGCACGCTGATGTCGCGCACCGAGACGACGGGCATGTCGAGTCGCAGCGATTGCCACGCCGCGCCGTCGTCGAAGGAAACGTACACGCCCGTCTCCGTCGCGGCGTACAACAGACCGCGGCGCACCGGATCCTCACGGATCGCGTTCACGAAACTTCCGTCCGGAATGCCGCTATCCGCACGCCGCCACGATCGGCCGCCGTCGCGCGTCGCGTAGACGTAAGGACTCAGGTCGTCGAGCCGGTGCCGGTCGATCGCGACGTACGCCGTGCGCGCGTCGAAGTGCGACGCCTCGATGCCGGAAACGTGACTCCACGGCGTCACCGCCGGCGGCGTCACGTCCCGCCACGTCTTCGTGCCGTCGTCCGTCACGCGCACGAGACCGTCGTCCGTGCCCGCCCAGACGACGTTCGCGTTCGCGAACGACGGCGCGAGCGCGTACACGACGCCGCGCGGCTCGCCCGTGGCCGCATCGGCCGCCGTCGGCGCGTCGAGCGTCGCCGGCACGCCCGCGTGCGGACGCGTGAGATCGCCGCTCGCGCGCGTCCAACGATCGCCGCCGTCGCGCGTGAGAAAGACGTCTTGGTTCGCGTAGTACAACGTGCCGTGCGGACCGAACGCGAGCGGCAGCGTCCACTCGTCGCGCCACGGTCCGGGCCGTCCCGCCGTGGGCGATACCGATCGTGCTTGACTCGTGCGCAGATCCTCGCGCGTGACCTTGTCGCCGAAGATCACGTCCGGATGCTGCGGATCGGGCGCGATGTAACCGCTCTCGCCGCCGACGATGAGCGCGCGCCAATCGCGCGACTCGATGCCGCGATGATCGCTCCGCGACACGATCTCCGCCGCACCGCTATCCTGTTGCGCGCCGTACACGCGATACGGAAACGCGTCGTCCGTCGCGACGTGGTAGAACTGACCCGTCGGTTGATTGAACCACGACGACCACGTGCGCGCGCCGTCGACGCTCACGCTCGTCCCCTGATCGCTCGCGAGAACCATGCGCGAACCGTCGGTCGGATCGATCCACATCTGATGGAAGTCGTCGCCGTCCGGGGAGCCCTTGATCGCCTCGACGTGGGCGCCCGCATCGGCCGACCGGTACACGCCCGTATCCGAGACGTACACGAGGTCCGCGTTCTTCGGATCCACCGCGACGTGACAGAAATACCAGCCGCGGTCCCACAGCCGAGCGTCCCCGTTCGCGAGCGTCCACGTCGCGCCGGCGTCGTTGCTGCGATAGAGACCGCCGTGCTTCGCATCGACGATCGCGTACACGCGATTCGGTTCGCTCGGCGCGACGGCGATGCCGATCTTGCCGACGCCTTCCGACGGGAACCCCGCGCCGCCCGCGCGTTGCCACGTGACGCCGCGATCGCGCGAGACGTAGAGACCGCTGCCGGGACCTTTCGACGGCGGATACGTGTTCCAAGGCGGCCGCCGCGTCTGCCAGAGCGACGCGTAGACGATCTGCCCGGACGGCGTCGCGGCGAGATCGATCGCGCCCGTATCCGCGTTCTCGAACAGCGTGCGCGTCCACGTCGCGCCGCCGTCGGTCGAGCGATAGACGCCGCGCATCTCGTTCGGCCCGTACGCATGTCCGAGCGCCGCGACGAGCAACGTTCGCGGGTCTTTCGGGTCGACGTAGATGCGGCCGATCTGGCGCGAATCTTCGAGCCCGACGTGCGTCCACGTCGCGCCCGCGTCGGTCGACCGGTACATGCCGTTACCCGCGATGATGTCGGAACGCATGTCCGCTTCGCCGCTGCCGGCGTAGACCGTGTTCGGATCGCTCGGCGCGACGGCGATCGCACCGATCGACGCAACGGGCTGCGCGTCCATGACCGGTCGCCACGTCCGCCCGGCGTTGTCCGTCTTCCAGACGCCGCCGCCGACCGCGCCGAAATAGAACGTGCGGCCGTCGCCTGCGACGCCGCTCGCGCCGACGGAACGGCCGCCGCGATAGGGACCGATCGAACGCCAATGCAGCTCGGCGAACGATCCGGGATCGACGGCGCGAGAGTCGGCGCCGGCGTTCGTTCGCGGTACCGCACACAGCGACGCGGCGCAGAGGAACGCGAGCAGACGACGATGCATGCGGCCGGGTTCGCCTTCCCGGCCGCGACGCCTATCCCGCATCGAGTCGCAGCCGCGTGCGCGATAGGGTCGCGCACGCGCGAAGGCGCAGCAAAGCGCATGTCATTCCGTACCGGACGCGTCGCGTGTCTCACCGTCATAACCGTCGCGCTCGCCGGCGCGTTCGCACCCGTCGTGGGCCAGGAGCGCAAAGAGCCGGCGCACGCGACCGTCCGCAAGGCGACGATTCCCCGCCCGTCGCCCGAACCGTCGGAAGACGCGGGCCTGCACTATCGTTCGATCGGGCCGAGCATCTCCGGCGGCCGCATCACCGCCGCGATCGGCAGCGATCGCGACCCGATGCTGTACTACGCGGGTGCCGCCGGCGGCGGCGTCTGGAAATCGACGGACGGCGGCACGTCGTGGAGCGACGTTTGGAAGAAGCAGCCGTTCGGCGCGATCGGCGCGCTCGCACTCGATCCGCGAAACGATGCGAGCGTCTGGGCGGGAACGGGCGAAGGGAACCCACGCAACGACGTCTCGTACGGCGACGGACTGTGGCACTCGCACGATGCCGCGAAGACGTGGCAACGCGCGGGTTTGCGCGAGACGTCGCAGATCTCGCGCATCAGCGTCGATCCGAAGGACGGCGCGCGCGTCGTCGTCGCCGCGCTCGGCGATCCGTGGCACGACTCGACGGAACGCGGTATCTTCAGCACGACCGACGGCGGGAAGTCGTGGCGCAAGACGTTGTACGTCGACGCGTCGACGGGCGCCGCGGACGTCGCGCGCGATCCGAGCGATCCGAGCGTGCTCTACGCGGCGATGTGGCATTTCCGTCGCCGGCCGTGGATCTTCGCGAGCGGCGGCGGCCCGGGCGACGGGCTCTACAAGTCGGTCGACGGCGGCGCGACGTGGCGCGAACTCGAGGGCGGCGGTTTCCCCGCGGCGCCGCGCGGCCGCATCGGCGTCGCGATCTCTCCGTCGAAGCCGGGTCGGGTCTACGCGGTCGTTCAGAGCGCGGCCGGCACCGTGTGGCGTTCCGACGACGCCGGCCGCACGTGGACGCGCACGTCCGCGAACACGCTGCCGGAGCAGCGGCCGTTCTACTTCTCGCATCTCGCCGTGGATCCGAAGAAACCGGATCGCGTGATCTCCGCTTCGATGTATCTCACCGAATCGAAGAACGGCGGGCGCACGTGGAAGCACGTGACGGGCGCGCTGCATCCCGACAATCACGCGCTCTGGTGGTCGCACGACGGCACGCGCCTCATCGACGGCAACGACGGCGGCGTCGCGATCTCACGGGACGGCGGCGCGAGCTGGGCCATGCCGCTCGATTTCGCGGTCGGCCAGGTCTACCACGTCGGATACGATCTCGCCGACCCGTACACGGTGTGCGGCGGCTTTCAAGACAACAGCTCGTGGTGCGCGCCCTCGAACGCGCGCAACGGCATCGGCATTCTCGATCGCGATTGGTACGCGATCGCGGGCGGCGACGGCCAATTCGCCATTCCTGATCCCGCCGATCCGACGAAGATCTGGACGAACACGCAGGACGGTTCGCTCGGCATCTACGACCGCGCGACGCAGCAGAGCGTCGACGTCAGTCCGTGGCCGCGCGACCCGTTCACGTCGCTCGCCGGCATCTCGCGCGAACGCTATCGCTTCAATTGGAACTCACCGCTCGCGTTTTCGCCGCAGGATCCGCACGTCGCGTATTTCGGCGGCGACGCCGTGTTCGCGACGCACGACGGCGGTACGACGTGGCAACCAATCAGCGGCGATCTGACGCGCGACGAGAAGGCGCATCAACTGCCGTCCGGCGGCCCGATCTCGCTCGACGTATCGGGCGCCGAATACTACGACACGCTGCTCGCGATCGCTCCGTCGCGCGCCGACGCGCAGACGATCTGGACGGGCAGCGACGACGGGCTCGTGCACGTGACGCAAGACGGCGGCACGACGTGGCGCGACGTTACGCCGCCGATGCCGCGTTATTCGCGCGTCGAATCGATCGACGCGCCGGCGACGAGCGCGCGCACCGCGTTCGTCGCGGTCGACCGTCACGATACGGGCGATCGCGCGCCGTATCTCTTCGTGACCGACGATGCCGGGACGACGTGGCGACGCATCGACGGAGGCCTCCCGCGCGACGCATCCTCACGCGTGCTGCGCGTGGACCCCGTCAATCCGAACGTTCTCTACGCCGGCACGGAACAAGGGGTGTGGACGTCGCCCGATCGCGGGCGCACGTGGCATCCGCTGCAATTCGGCATGCCCGCGAGCCCGGTGTACGATCTGCAGATCCACCCCGTCGCGAACGATCTGATCGTCGCGACGCACGGCCGCTCGATTTGGATCCTCGACGATCTCACGCCCGTTCAGCAGAGCGACCGCATCGGTCGCGAACCGTATCTCTTTCCGTTGCGCGCCGGCACGCTGTGGGCGCAGTGGCCGTCGATCGAGACGGGCGACGGCGGCAGCCTGCCGAGCAACTTCAACCCCGGCGCGAGCCCGCGCGGTCCCGCGCTGATCACGTTCTGGCAGTCGCTACCGGCGCGCAAGCGCCCGGCGATCGACGTGATCGCTTCCGACGGGACGATCGTTCGGCACTTGAGCGGTTCGTATAAAACGGACGACGGCGAAAAACATTGGGTGACGAACGCGCGCGGCTACAATCGCCTCGCGTGGGACGGCCAAGAAGACGGGCCGGTGCGCTGGAACGGGACGACGTTACAGAATGCGGGGCCGCTGACCGGACCCGAAGCGCTGCCCGGGACCTACACGATCCGGTTGACGATCGACGGTCGCGTGCAGGAACGGCCGTTCGTCCTCAAGGCGGATCCGCGCAATCCGTGGACGGCCGCCGATCTCTCCGCGCGCCACGCCTATCTCGCGAAATTCTACGCCGACGTGTCGGCGATCGACGTCGTGCTGAACGCGATCGACGCGCAAGAGAAAATCCTCCGGCGCGCTCCGAACCCCACCGCGCGCGCGCGCATCGCGGCGCTCGACGCCGTGCGTAGCGACCTGACCGCCGACGATCGGAACGACGAGGACAGCATCGGCAAACCCGATCGCATCCGCGAACAGATCTTCGGTGCGATCGGCGCGATCGGCGCGTCGTATCAGCCGCCGACGGCCGCGCATCTCGCGAACGCCGAAGCCGTGACGGCCCGCTTCGAACGAGCGATCGCGGCGGCGAAGGGCGTCGTGAATCGGTGAGCCAAGGCGCACGCATGGGCTCCGTCTCGCGCGCCGTCGCGTCCGTCATCTGCGTGGCGATCGTCGCCGTCGCGCCCGTTCGCGCGGCGACGCCGCCGCATGCGGATCGCGTCGAGATCGTCACCACGATGGGAAAGATCGACCTCGTGCTCGATCGCAAGCGCGCCCCGCTCACGGTCGCGAATTTTCTGCGCTACGTCGACGCGCGCTTTTACGACGGCGGCGCGTTCTTCCGCGCCGTGCCGCGCTTCGTGATCCAGGGCGGTAACAAAGCGCGCGAGCGGCCGACGGATCCGAAGCTCCGGCTCGAGACGCCGCTCGCTACGGGCATCCGGAATACGGACGGCGCGATCTCCATGGCGCGCACGCCCGAACCCGATTCCGCGACGTCCGAGTTCTTCATTTGCGACGGCGCGCAACCGTTTCTCGACGGCACGCCCGGTCAGCCGGGATACGCGGCATTCGGCCACGTGATCTCCGGCATGAACGTCGTGCGCGCCATCGTGAACCAGCCCGCCGAATCGCAGCAGTTGCTCGCGCCCGTGCGCATTCTCCGCGTCCGGCGGCTGTAGTCCCGGAGCGCTAGCGGTGCGCGGGCGTTAGGAACGGATAGTCGGTGTAGCCTTCGGCGCCGCCGCCGTACATGTGGTCCGCATCGAGATCGTTGAAACCGGCACCCGCGCGGAAGCGCTCGACGAGATCCGGATTCGCGATGAACAATTTCCCGAACGACACGAGATCCGCGTATCCGCTCGCGATCGCGTCGACGGCCATCTGCTCCGTGTAGCCGTTGTTCACCATCCACACGCCGTGGAAGCGTTTGCGTAGCGCGTGATAGTCGAACGGCGCGAAATCGCGCGCGCCGCCCGTCGCGCCCTCGACCACGTGCACGTACGCGAGCTTCGCGGCGTCGATCGCGTCGACGAACGGAAAGAACACGGCCGCCGGATTCGAATCGGACAACCCGCTCGCCGGCGTTACGGGCGAGATGCGGATTCCGGTCCGCTCGGCACCCGCGATCGCGACGACGGCGGCGATGACCTCGTTCGCGAACCGCAGCCGGTTCTCGACGGAGCCGCCGTATTCGTCGGTGCGCTCGTTCGCGCCGTCGCGAAGAAACTGGTCGATCAGATAACCGTTCGCCGCATGGATCTCCACGCCGTCGAAGTTCGCCGCGAGCGCATTGCGCGTCGCCGTGCGATAGTCGTCGACGATGCCCGCGATTTCGGCGATCGATAGCGCGTGCGGCGTGCCGACGTCGACGAAGTCGCCCGTCTCGATGAATGTCTTCTGCCCGACGGGCGCGATCGCGGACGGCGCGACCGGTAACGCGCCGCCCGGCTGCAACGCCGGATGCGAGAAGCGGCCCACGTGCCACAGCTGCAGGACGATCGTGCCCCCGGCGGCGTGCACGGCATCGGTCACGAGCTTCCAACCCGCGATCTGCTCGGGCGAGTAGATGCCCGGCGTGAAGGCGTAGCCTTTGCCCGTCGGCGAGATCTGCGTCGCC
>CAJCIN010000156.1 GCA_903970385.1 Rhodospirillales bacterium
TGCATCGGCGTGCGCACGCCGTCGCGATCGCTCAAATAGATGTTGTCGCCCATGCCGATCTCGTCGCCGTAGTACACGATCGGCGTGCCGGGCATCGACATCAGGAGGCCCGTCAGCAGCTCGACGCGGCGACGGTCGTTCTCCATGAGCGGCGCGAGGCGCCGGCGGATGCCGACGTTGATACGTGCCCGCGGCTCGCTCGCGTAGATGCGATACATGCTGTCGCGCTCGCGATCGGTGACCATCTCGAGCGTCATCTCGTCGTGGTTGCGCAGAAAGATCGCCCACTGACAGTTTTCGGGGATCTCCGGCGTCTGGCGCATGATGTCGATGATCGGGTAGCGATCCTCTTCGGCGATCGCCATGAACATGCGGGGCATCAGCGGGAAGTGGAACGCCATGTGGCACTCGTCGCCGTCGCCGAAATATTGCCGGACGTCCTCGGGCCATTGGTTCGCTTCGGCGAGAAAGACCTTGCCCTCGTATTCGCTGTCGAGGACGGCACGCATGATCTTGATCACGCCGTGCGTCTCGGGCAGATTCTCGTTCGTCGTGCCTTCACGCTCGCAGAGATACGGCACGGCGTCGAGCCGCAGACCGTCCACGCCCATGTCGAGCCAGTAGCGCATCACGTTGAGGATCGCTTCGATCACGCGCGGGTTGTCGAAGTTGAGATCCGGCTGGTGCGAGAAGAAGCGGTGCCAGTAATATTGGCCGGCGACGCCGTCCCACGTCCAGTTCGACGTCTCGGTATCCGTGAAGATGATACGCGTGCCCGCGTACTTCTTGTCCGTGTCGCTCCACACGTAGAAGTCGCGCCACACGGAACCCTTACGCGCGCGGCGAGCGCGCTGGAACCACGCGTGCTGATCGGACGTGTGATTGATCACGAGCTCGATGAGCACGCGGATGCCGCGGTCGTGCGCGGCCTTCACGAAGGCCTTGAAATCGTGCATGGTGCCGTACGCCGGATTGATCGCACGGTAATCGGCGATGTCGTAGCCGTCGTCGCGCATCGGCGAGGGGAAGAACGGCAAGAGCCAGATGCACGTCGCACCGAGATTCTTGATGTAGTCGAGCTTTTGCGTCAGCCCGGCGAAATCGCCCATGCCGTCGTCGTTCGCGTCGTAGAACGCCTTGACGTGGACCTGATAGATGACGGCGTCTTTGAACCAGAGCGGATCGGTATCGTTCACGAACGGTGACGTGCTTTCTCGAGCGGAGCGGGTGGGGCGTGCGGGACGGTCAGGCGGAAGATCGCGGCCGGATTCGTCGCGGGATCGAGGCGCCAGCGGTGAGGGGAGCCGCGCCACACGTGCCGCGTGGAGCCGAGCAATTCCTCGACGTCGTACGGCTCGTCGTCGCCGATGCCGTATGCCCCGGTCGGAAACCACAGCATCGGATCGTGCGCGGCGGCGGGGTCGAGGTTCACGGCGACGACGAGGACGTTGTCGCCGCCGCGCTTGGCGTAGAAGATCACGGCGTCGTCGTCCGCGCGCAGGAACGTGACGTTCCGCCAGTCGTGCAGCGCGGCGTTCTCTCGGCGGATCCGGTTGACGAGCGCGATCTCGGCGTTGATGTTGCCGGGCGCGTGGTAGTCGCGCACGCGGATCTCGTATTTCTCCGAGTCGAGATATTCTTCGCGGCCCGGGAGCGCCGCGTTCTCGCACACTTCGTAGCCGCTGTAGATGCCGTACGAACTCGACAGCGTCGCCGCCAGCACGAGCCGGATGACGAACGCGGGCCGCCCCGCGTGCAGGTAGGGCGAGAGAATGTCGGGAGTGTTCGGCCAGAAGTTCGGCCGGTAGAAGTCGGCCTGCTCGCTCTCGGCGAGTTCCGTCACGTACTCCGTCAATTCGGCCTTCGTGTTGCGCCACGTGAAGTACGTGTACGATTGCGAGAAGCCGACCTTGGCGAGTTCGTTCATGACTTTCGGACGCGTGAACGCTTCGGCGAGGAAGATCGTGCCGGGATGCCGCGCGCGCACGCTCGCGATCATCCACTCCCAGAACGCGAACGGTTTCGTGTGCGGGTTGTCGACGCGGAAGATCCGCACGCCGCGATCGATCCAGAACAGCACGACGTCGCGCAACGCGTCCCAGAGCTCGGACGCGTGGGGACCGTACCAATCGAAGTTGACGATGTCCTGATATTTCTTCGGCGGGTTTTCGGCGTATTTGATCGTGCCGTCCGGACGCACGACGAACCACTCCGGATGGTCGCGCACGAACGGATGGTCGGGCGAACACTGCAGCGCGTAGTCGAGCGCGACCTCGAGGTCGTTCGCTCGCGCCGTCGCGACGAATCGCTCGAAATCGGCGATCGTGCCGAGTTTGGGCTCGACCTCGGTGTGGCCGCCCGTCTCGTTGCCGATCGCCCACGGGCTGCCCGGATCGTCCGGCAGCGGGTCGAGCGTGTTGTTGCGGCCCTTGCGAAACGCGTGGCCGATCGGATGGATCGGCGGCAGGTAGACGATGTCGAAGCCGAGCCCTCGGATCGCCGGCAGCCGCCGCGCCGCGTCGGCGAAGGTTCCGTGAACGTCCGGCGACGGTCCGGCCGAGCGCGGAAAGAATTCGTACCATGCGGAGAACTGCGCGAGCGGCCGTTCGACGAGCACGCGTAACGTCGCCGAGCGCGTCGCGAGCGTGCGGTCCGGTGCGCGCGCGACCACGGCCGCGAGCACCTCCGAGAGGAGCGTCTGCGCGCGCGCGTCTTCGTTCGAAAGCGTGTCGATGTCGTTGAGGGATGCGTCGATCTGCGCCCGCACGTCGCCGGCCGCGCGATCGCGCGCCGCCGCGAGCAGCAGCCGGCCTTCCAGCAATTCGACGCCGAGGCTCTGCCCCGCCGCCCGTTTGATCTCCGCGTCGTGACGCCACGTTTCGAACGCGTCCGGCCACGCTTCGATCGCGTATTCGTACGTGCCGACGCGATCGGCCGTGAAGGTGCCGCGAAAGCGATCGTTCTCCACGAGTTCGAACGGCGCTTCGCGCCACGCCGCATTCGCCGACTCGCGATACGCGAGCCTCGCGGTCACCGCGTCGTGACCTTCGCGGAAGACGTCGGCCTCGACGACGACCACGTCGCCCGAAATCCGTTTGATCGCGTGCCGGCCCTCGTCGAGCTGCGGCGTAACGTTCTCGATCACGGCCGCGCGGAGGGCCGGACGTTCCGTGTGGACCGCGACCTCCGGCAACGCATCGCCGCGCGCGAAGACGCGAACCTCGAACGGCCGCAGTTCGATGCGCTCGTCGAAGGCGAGGGTGTGCTTCTGCGCGGCGTGCGGCGTGACGTCGAGCGGCGCGCCGTCGAGTGCGGCGAGGAGCGGCCCGGCATCGAGCGCCGCGATGGCGTCCGGCTGCGGGTTGAACACGCCGACCGTCGCGCCGGAGCTGCCGGCGGCGTACCGCAAGAGCGCGACCGCGCCGTCGCTCTTCCCGGCGATGAGCCGTTCCGCACCCTCCTCGTTGAGCGCCGGTAACGCGGCCTTCATCGCATTGACGTCGGCGACGAACGACGTGAGATCGAAGCGCGGTTCTTCCCAATCGTCCGGCCGCGTT
>CAJCIN010000157.1 GCA_903970385.1 Rhodospirillales bacterium
GGCCGCACCGGCCGGGACACGCGCGACCGACAGGCTCGACACGAGCGCGAGCGCCGCACTCATCGTGCCGAGCCACCGCGCGGTCACGCCGGATCGGGCAGTAAGACCTCGACGATACGTCCGAGGTCGCCGGAATTCGCGTATCGGATCTCGATCCGGCCGCTTCCCGTGCCGTTGCCGACGATGGTGACGGGCGCGCCGAGCGCGTACCGCAAGCGCGCGACGAGCGCGTCCTGATCGGGAGACGACGCACGCGGCCGCGGGCTGGGCGAGCGACGCCGTTCGCCGAGTCGCTCGACGTCCCGAACCGTCAATCCGTCGCGGACGACGCGCTCGGCGAGTGCCTGCCGTTCCGACTCCTCGACGGCGAGCAGCGCGCGCGCGTGACCGACCGACAGCGCGCCGCTGCGGAGCAGCGCTTTGATGGGATCGGATAACCCGAGAAGGCGCAAGGCGTTCGCGACGGTGGGCCGGCTCTTTCCGATCCGCTCCGCGAGCCGCTCCTGCGTGTAGCCATACTCCTCGAGCAGATGCGAGAAGCCCATCGCTTCTTCGAGCGGATCGAGATCCGCGCGTTGAAGATTTTCGACGACGGCGACTTCCATGCTCGTCCGATCGTCCGCTTCACGGACGATGGCCGGGATCGTCTCGAGGCGCGCGGCCGCCGACGCGCGCCAACGGCGCTCGCCCGCGATCAACTCGTACGCCGGAGCCCCGGAACCGGCCGGAACGGCGCGGACGAGCACCGGGACGAGGACGCCGAGCTCGCGGATCGACTGCTCGAGCTCCGCAAGCGCCGCCGGTGCGAAGGTTTTCCGCGGCTGATGCGGATTCGGCCGAATGGCGTCGACCCGGATCTCGACGAGGCCGCCCGGCTTCGGCGCCGAGCGATCGGGCCCGAGCAGGGCGTCGAGGCCGCGTCCGAGGCCGCGCTTCTGAACGCTCATCGCGCGACGACCTCACGAGCCAGGGCCATGTACGCCTGCGCGCCGCGGCTTTTCACGTCGAGGAGCGCGACCGGCTTGCCGTACGACGGCGCCTCGGAAAGTCGGATATTGCGTGGTATCTGCGTTTTGAACACCTGACTCGGAAAGAAGGCGTGCACTTCATCGAGCACGTCCGACGCGAGCCGCGTGCGCCCGTCGAACATCGTCACGAGGACGCCGGAGATATGCAGTGCCGGGTTGAGCGCTTCTCGGATACGGCCGACGATCGTCGTCAGCTGCGAGAGGCCTTCGAGCGCGTAATATTCCGCCTGTACCGGTATCACGACTTCGCTTGCTGCCGTCAAGGCATTGAGGGTGAGGAGCCCGAGCGACGGCGGGCAGTCGATCAGCACGTAATCGTAGCGCTCGACGAGCGGCGCGAGAGCGCGCCGCAACCGCGTCTCGCGCGACAGGGCCGCAACGAGCTCGATCTCGGCGCCCGCCAGCGAGAGCGTCGCCGGAATCGCCTCGAGTCCAGGGATCGCCGTCGGAACGATCGCGGACTCGATCGGCGCGTCGGCGAGGAGAACGCTGTAGATATCCGTGACGATCTCACGTTTGTCGATGCCGAGGCCGCTCGTCGTGTTGCCCTGAGGGTCGATGTCGACGAGCAGCACGCGTTGCCCGAGCAGTGCCAGAGAGGCGCCCAGATTGACGGACGTGGTCGTCTTTCCTACCCCGCCTTTTTGATTCACGATCGCGATAACGCGCGTCATATTCAAAGCGGACAACGAAATGCCGTTCCACGTGAAACGGCGGTGATCGGCACGCTTGTCGGAACGAGAGCCACGCGCCGTCGTTCCACGTGAAACGCGACACCCTTTCCGCCGCGTTTCACGTGGATTCTACGATGGCGATGCAAGAGCCGTAACCTCATCGTCGAGAATTCGCGTGAGCGCCGTCTCGTCATTGAGTGCCGGCTCGTCGGTAACACGTTCGAGCAGCCGGTTCAACACGATCCCCACGTCTTTCCCGCCGCGCGAACCGGCCTTCAAGCGCCCGGCTCGGACCAGGGCGGCGATCACCGCCTCGCCGCCGACGGCAAGATCGCGAACGGAGAGGGCCGGCGCCTCGTCGACGATCGCCCAGACGCGCGCTTGATACGCCTCGTTCGAGCCGTCGCGCTTGGGGAGCCCGCTGCCGGCGATATCGGCGGCGCGTAAGGCGAACTGGTTTTCGAGCAGATCCGTGCCGATGCGCCGGATGAAGCGCCGGATCGTCTTGGCTTCCTGCGCGGGGTCCGCCGCATACATATGATGGCGGACGAGGCGCACCACATCGTCCGAGAGGTCGTTCGCGAAGCGGAGCCGGTCGAGCATCTCCCGGGCCATCTCCGCACCCACGATCTCGTGGCGGTAGAAATGCGGCCCGTCCTTCGTCCGCGGCTTCGCCACGTCGTGGAGGAGCGCCGCGATACGAAGCGCGACCGAGCCGGCCTCGGCGGCATCGAGGGTCGCGAGATTGTGCGTGTAGACGTCGTACGCGTGATACACGTTTTGCTCCACCCCGATGCCTTCGGCGATTTCGGGCCAGACGAACGGCAACAGGCCGCCCTCGCGCATCGCCTCGACGCCGAGCGACGGTCGCGCCGCAAACGCGAGGAACTTGATCAACTCGTCCCGCACGCGCTCGGGCGACACGGTGGCCGCGAGGGGCGCCGCCCCTCGCATCGCGTCCATCGTGGCCGGCGTGATCGTATACTCGAACCGGGCCGCGAACTGGCACGCCCGCAGCATCCGGAGCGGATCTTCCTCGAACGCCGCCGGACGGAGGAGATCGATGAGGCTCGCCGCAACGTTGCCGGCCCCACCGTACGGGTCGACGAGCGCGCCGTCCGATAGACGCCGGGCCATCATGTTCATGCGGAAATCGCGCCGAGCGAGGTCGTCCTCGAGCGACACCTCCGGGCCCGCGTCCACGGTGAAGTCGCGATGGCCCACCCCGGTCGACCGCTCGCGTCGGGCGAGCGCGACGTCCACGGTCACGTCCGCGAGCGTGACCTTCACGACCGCGAACGACGCGCCGACGACGTCGGCCGACCCCACGCGCCGCAGGCGGGCGATCAGATCGTCGAGCTCCACGCCCACGACGACGTAGTCGAGGTCTTTCGCGGCACGCGGCTTGCCGTCGAGCTCGGAGCGCAATTCGTCGCGAACGCGGCCGCCGACCGCGAAGACGGATCCGCCCGGCAACGCACGTGCGAGCAGGCCGTCGATGTGCGCGACCCGCTCCTCAGTCATCGCCGCCGCCTTCGAAGCACAGCGGCCGTTTTGCGGGGATGCCGGCGCGGCGCGGGAAGCGCTGCCCTGTCGGGGCGACTTTCCGGACGAGCACGATGCGCCGCCCGTCGAGCTCTCCGCCGAGAGCGACGTCGTCCTCGATCGTCGCGCCGAGCACGATCGACGCATCGTGCGCCGCCGTTCGCTCGCGCGCTTCGAGACGTCCACGTTGCAAAACGGCGAGCCCGCCGACCGAGAGAAACGGGATCGTCAGCTCGAGGACGGCCGGAAGCGACGAGACGGCACGCGCGGTCGCGCTCGCGAAGCGCTCGCGCAGCTCCGGCGCCCGGCCGGCATCCTCCGCGCGCCCGACGCGCACCTCGAGGGGCAGCGCCAGCTCCCGGACGACCTCCTCGAGAAAGCGCGCCTTTTTGACGACCGATTCGACGAGCACGCCGCGATAGCTGGTCGCGATCGCGATCGGGATGCCGGGGAACCCCCCGCCGCTGCCGATGTCGACGAACGGCTCGCGCACGTACGGTACGACGGACAGCGAGTCGCGAACGTGTTCGAACACGGCATCCGGCGTGCGTGCCGCCGTAAGATTCTGCACCGCGTTGCGTTCGAGCACGAGCGCGACGTATCGCTCGAGCCGCGCGTCGGCGAGCGCCGGCCGTTCGGCGTTCACGCGCCGGCCGCGCCCGCCATGCGTCCCCGAAGCGCGCGATCGCGATGGAGCGCGACGCCGAGCAGCGACACGTCGGCGGGCGCGATGCCGGGCAGCCGTCCCGCGGCGCCGAGCGACGACGGCCGGTAGCGCGCGAACTTCTCGCGCGCTTCGCGCGAGAGCGCGGCGACGCCGTCGAACGAGAAATCGACCGGAATGGTTTCGTCCTCGCTGCGCTTGGCGCGCGCGATGGACGTACGCTGTCGCCGGACGTAGCCTTCCAGCTTCAGTTCGATCGCGACGCGCTCGAGCGTCTCTTCGTCGCACGGAATCTCCGCCGCGACGTCGCGCGGCCCGAGCTCCGGGCGCCGCAAGACGTCCGCGACGGTGAGCCCGGCGAACGCGGGATCGCGCCGGATCCGCGTCGTGCGCGCACGTTCGATGCCGTCCTCGAGCCGCGCGCGTCGCTCCTCGAACGACGCGTGTGCCTCGTTGGGTAACAGTCCGACCGCGTGGCCGAGCGGCGAGAGCCGCACGTCGGCGTTGTCGTGCCGCAGGACGACGCGATGCTCCGCGCGCGACGTGAGCATGCGATACGGTTCGTCGACGCCGCGCGTGACGAGGTCGTCGATCAGGACGCCGATGTAGGCTTCGTCGCGACCGAGGATCACCGGCGTCTCGCCGCGCGTCGCACGCGCCGCATTGATCCCGGCGATCAGACCCTGTGCCGCCGCCTCCTCGTAGCCGGACGTCCCGTTGAGCTGGCCCGCAAAGTAGAGCCCCGGCACCCGTCGCGTCTCGAGCGATCGTTCGAGCTCCGTCGGCGGCACGTAATCGTACTCGACCGCATAGCCCGCCCGAAGCATGCGCGCGTCTTCGAGCCCCGGCAGCGTGTGCAGCATCTCGAGTTGCACGTCCGCCGGCAGCGACGTCGAAAAGCCGCCGACGTACAACGAATCCGTCTCCCAGCCTTCCGGCTCGACGAAGATCAGATGCGACGGATTGTGCGAAAACTTAACGACTTTATCTTCTATCGACGGGCAATAGCGCGGACCGATGCCGCGGATCAAGTCGAGACCGTACAGCGGCGAGCGATGCAGGTTCGTGCGGACGAGCTCGTGCGTGCGCGCGTTCGTCGCGACGACGTGGCACGCGAGCTGCGGCCCCGCAAACGCGCGCGGACTTCTGTAGGAGAACGGGAGCGGTTCCGCGCTCGGCGCCTGTTCGCGCATGCGCGAGCGATCGACGCTCCGCGCGTCGACGCGCGGCGGCGTGCCCGTCTTGAGCCGCCCCGTCGGAAACCCGAGATCGCGCAACGCGTGCGCGAGCGCGAGCGCGGGCGCTTCGCCCACGCGTCCCGCCGGCTCGCTGAAATCGCCGCGATAGATCGTGCCGCCGAGGAACGTGCCCGTCGCGAGAATGACGGCGCGTGCGCGAAAGATCGTGCCGTCGTCCGTCACGACGCCGCGCACCGCGCCGCCTTCGATCACGAGGCCGTCCACGAGCCCCTGCACGATCGTTAAGTGCCGTAGCGATCGCAGGAGGTCGGTCGCGACGCGCACGTAGCGCTCCTTGTCGGCCTGTGCGCGCAGCGCCCGGACCGCCGCGCCCTTCGACTCGTTGAGAAAGCGCACGTGCAACGCGCAGGCGTCGACGATGCGCGCCATCGCGCCGCCGAGCGCGTCGATCTCACGCACGAGTTGACCCTTCGCGCTGCCGCCGACGGACGGGTTGCAGGCGAGGGCGCAGATGCGTTCGGCGTCGCCCGTGATGAGGATCGTCTCGACGCCCATCATCGCGGCCGCGTGCGCCGCTTCCACGCCGGCATGGCCGCCGCCGACGACGATGACGGCCGCGTCGCTCGCGCGGCTCAACGTATCCATGACCGTCATCGTAGCACGGCCGGCCGTCATTTGCCGATGCAGAAGCGCGCGAAGATCGCGTCGAGGAGCGCTTCCGTCGCGTCGCGCCCCGCGAGCGTTCCGAGCGCGGCGTCCGCCGCCATGAGATCGGCCGCCACGAGGTCGACCGGATGCCCGCCCTCGAGCGTCGCGCGGGCATCCGCTAGCGCGCGGCGCGCTTCGAGCACCGCGTCGGCCTGTCGCGCGGTTCCGAGCATCGGACGCGCGACGTCGGGCGCGTCGCCCGCGATGTGCGCGAGCGCCGCGCGCACCGCCTCGACCGACGCGGCGTCGTGGGCGCTGCCCGCGAGCGCGTCGCCGTCGGCGGGATCGCGCGCGTCGAAACCCGCGATGCCGAGATCGCTCTTGTTGAAGAACGCGACCCGCGGCCGTCCGCGCGTCCTCGCGAGGATGCCGCGTGCGCCCGCGTCGAGCGGCCGCGAACCGTCGACGACCACGAGCGCGATCGACGCCTGCGCGAGCGCGTGCTCGCTGCGTGCGATGCCGGCGGCCTCGAGCGGATCCTCGGTCGCGCGCAGTCCGGCCGTGTCGGCGATGCGTGCGAACACGCCGCCGCCGAGCGCGAGCGATTCCTCGACCGTGTCCCGCGTCGTGCCCGCATGGGCCGACACGAGCGCGCGATCCGCACCGAGCAGCGCGTTGAGCAAGGACGATTTCCCCGCGTTCGGCGGTCCGACGATCGCGACGGCGACGCCCTCGCGCACGATCCGGCCCCGTTCCCACGAACCCGCGAGCTCGGCGAGCGCCGCGTCGACGGCGGCCACATCGGCCGCGAGCGCGGGCGGCTCCGGCGCGTCCACCTCGTCCGGAAAATCGAGCGCGCCGGCGAGCCGTTCGAGCCCGTCGCGGAGGACGGCGCGCAGCCGCTCGACCTCGGTCGCGAGCCCGCCCGCGAGCCGAGCCGCCGCCGCCCGCGCGTCGCCGCGTCGTTCCGCGTCGATGAGTTCGGCGACCGCCTCGGCGGCCGTCAGATCGAGCTTCCCGGCGAGAAACGCGCGCCGCGTGAATTCGCCCGAGTGCGCGAGTCGCGCGCCGGCTGCGAGCATCGCCAGGAGCGTCTCGCGCGCGACCGCGATCGACCCGTGCACGTGCAGCTCGAGCACGTCCTCACCCGTATAGCTGTGCGGCGCGGGGAAGAGGATGGCGAGACCCTCGTCGATCCGCGCTCCGTCCGGCGCCGCAATCGTGCCGAGGGTGGCGACGCGCGGCCGCAGCGGCGGCCCCGTGAAGACCGCGGCCGCGACGGCCGCGACGCCCGGTCCGCTCGCGCGGACGATCGCGATCGCCCCGCGCCCCGGCGGCGTCGCGATCGCGGCGATCGTCTCGTCGCTACGCAGACTTCGGGATGACGACGACGCGACGCTCCGGCTCGACGCCGCTCGACTCGGTGGAGACGAACGGGTTGTCCGCGAGCGCGAGATGGATGACTTTGCGCTCCGACGGCAGCATCGGCTCGAGCGACACGGCGCGCTTCTCGCGCATCGCGCGCTCGAGCGTCGCGAGCGCCAAGCCCTTGAGCAGATCGGCGCGGCGCGCGCGATAGCCCTCCGCGTCGATCGTGAAGTAGTGGCGGTCTTTCTTGACCCCGGCGTTCACGATGTTGTTGAAGATCAGGTTGAG
>CAJCIN010000158.1 GCA_903970385.1 Rhodospirillales bacterium
CGGACGCCTCGATTGCGGCGAGCCCCTCGGGCGGTCCGCTGTACAGGACGCGGCCGCCGCCTTCGCCCGCCGCGGGACCCACGTCGACGATCCAGTCGGCACGCCGGATCACGTCGACTTCGTGCTCGACGACGAAGAGCGAGTTGCCCGCCGCCTTGAGACGATCGAGCGCGCGTAGCAACGCCTCCGTATCGACCGGGTGCAATCCGGCGGACGGTTCGTCGAGGACGTACACGACACCGAAAAGATTCGACCGGACCTGCGTCGCGAGCCGCAGTCGCTGTAGTTCGCCGGGCGAGAGCGTCGGCGTCGAGCGTTCGAGCGCGAGATAGCCGAGGCCGAGATCGAGCAGCACGGCGAGGCGCGCGACCAAGTCGGTCGTGATGCGGCGGACGACGAGCGAGGCGTCGTTCGCGTACGGCTCGAGGACGCGCGCGAGCTGGTCGAGTGAGAGACGCGACATGTCCGCGATGTCGCGTCCGCCGAAGGTGACGGAAAGCGATTCGCGCCGCAAACGCTTGCCGTCGCAGAGCGAACAAGCCGCATCGACGAGATACCGCGATACGCGCTTCTTCATGAGCGCGCTCTGCGACGTCGCGAACGTCTGGAGAACGTAGCGCCGCGCGCCCGTGAACGTGCCTTGGTAACTCGGTTCTTCCTTGCGTTTGAGCGCGCGGCGAACTTCGTGCGGCTCGTAGCCGGCATAGACCGGAACCGTCGGCCGCTCGTCCGTGAACAAGAGCCAGTCGCGATCTTTCTTCGGCAGGTCGCGCCACGGACGATCGACGTCGTACCCGAGCGTCACCGCGATGTCGCGGAGATTCTGACCCTGCCACGCGGACGGCCACGCGGCGATCGCGCGCTCGCGAATCGTCAGGGAACGATCCGGCACCATGGAGCGCTCCGTCGCGTCGTAGATGCGTCCGAGCCCGGAACACTTCGGACACGCGCCGGCCGGCGTGTTCGGCGAGAACGCCTCCGCATCGAGATGCGGCTGCTTCGCCGGATAGTCACCCGCGCGCGAATAGAGCATGCGCAGCAGATTGGAGAGCGTCGTGACGCTGCCCACGGACGAGCGCGTCGTCGGCGAACCCCGTTGCTGCTGCAGGGCGACGGCCGGCGGCAACCCGTCGATCTCGTCGACGTCGGGCACCGGCATCTGATCGAACAGGCGACGCGCGTACGGCGACACGGATTCGAGGTAGCGCCGCTGCGCCTCGGCGTAGAGGGTGCCGAACGCGAGCGACGACTTGCCCGAACCGGAGATTCCCGTGAAGACGACGAGCTTGCCGCGCGGCAGCGTGACGTCGACGTCCTTGAGGTTGTGTTCCCGCGCGCCGCGGACGCGGACGAAGCCGTCGTCGCTCTCACTCACGGCAAGTTCTTTCCGTGCCGGGCCGCGTCTCTACCACGGCCGAGGCTTACCGGACGGGAATCGCCAACTGAGCGCGTCGTGAGTTCAGCAATCGACGACATCCTCGCGAACGCGGTCGAACACGAAGCCGATTTCGAAGGACCGCGCGCGGTCATTCCGACGCGGCACCTCGCGATCGTGACGTGCATGGACTCGCGGATCGACAGCTTCCGCATCTTCGGGCTCGACTCGGGCGAAGCGCACATCCTGCGCAACGCGGGCGGCCTCGCCTCGGACGACATGCTCCGCTCGCTCGTCCTCTCGCAGCGCTTGCTCCAGACCCGCGAGATCGTGCTGATGC
This sequence comes from Rhodospirillales bacterium, assembly GCA_903970385.1. Lineage (GTDB taxonomy): Bacteria > Vulcanimicrobiota > Vulcanimicrobiia > Vulcanimicrobiales > Vulcanimicrobiaceae > Palsa-1515. Next base: position 1,716 of record CAJCIN010000158.1, read on the forward strand.
ATCACACGCAGTGCGGTTTGCACGGTGCCGACGAGCCGAAACTGCGCGCGGAACTCGCCGCCGACACGGGCGAGCAGCCCGCGTACGAATTCGGCGCGTTCGAGGATCTCGACGAGGCCGTCCGCGCGGCGATCCGCCGCGTCCGCGAGCATCGCTTCTTGCCGCATCGCGATCGCATCCGCGGCTTCGTGTACGACGTCGAAACGGGCCACCTGCGCGAAGTGATCGTGTAGACATATCGCGTGCGTCGGGTAACGAGCAACATGCACGTTCTCCGCATCGTCTCACTCGCAGCCGCTTGCCTCACCTTCGGCGCCTGCACCGCGCACGAGGCGAAGACCGTCGAACGGTCCGCATCGCCGCTCGTCGGATCGTGGACGCGCGACGGCGACGTTCCGAAGCCCGATCCGAAAGATCCCGAATTCACGCGACTGACGTTCGCGGCGGACGGTTCGCTCTCGGCCGAATACGTCGCCGCGGGCGGCGCGCTCGCCGGCGTCATCGGGAAGGCGCCGAAGATCCAGCACGAGCGCGACAGCTACGTCGTGCACGCGTCGGCGATCCGCATCGCCGAAGGTTCGAGCTATCGCGAGTACGGCTACCGGATCGACGACGGCAAACTCTATCTCACGCCGTCGGGCGGCAGCGACGCCGCGACGTTCACGAAGGACGCTTCGCCCTAAGGGTTCGGCCCTCGCAACATCATTCGCCGACGTGAATCGTCGCTTCGAGCGGAAGATCGCGCGACGACGCGCCGACGTCGACGGAATACGTCCCGGGTAGGACGCGCATCGCATGCGAGCGATCGTCCCACACGGCGAACGCGCTACGCTGCAGCGCGATCGACACGCGTTTCGTTTCGCCCGGCGCGAGCGCCGTCTTCGTCGCACCGCGCAAAACGCGCGGCGGCTCCGCGGCCGCGCTCGGGAACGCGACGTAGGCTTGCAACACGCTTGCGCCGGGACGCGTCCCGGCGTTCGTGACGTCGGCCTCGACGTCGAATCCGTCCGGAACGGCATCGCGTTTCGTCACGGTGAGATTCGCGTACGTGAAGCGCGTGTACGACAATCCGAATCCGAACGGGAACTCCGGCATCCGCGCGTGCGCGTCGTACCACCGATATCCTACGTCGAGCCCCTCGGCGAAGACGATCGGCCGCGGCGGCCCTTCGGGCGGATCGGCGGCGTATGCGACGGCGGCCGGCACGTCGTCTTCGCTCGCCGGAAACGTGAGCGGCAAACGGCCGGACGGATTCACGCCGCCGAAGAGGACGTCCGCGGCCGCGAGACCGCCCGCTTCGCCAGGATACCAAAGCTCGACGAGGGCCGCAACGCGATCGATCCACGGCGTTACGACGACGGGGCCGCCCGATTCGAGGACGACGACCGTATGCGGATTGACCGCGGCGACGGCCGCGATCAGCGCTTCCTGATCGCCGCCGAGGCGGAGCGACGACCGATCGCGGCCTTCCGTGGAGAAATCGCCGACGAAAACGACGGCCGCGTCGGCGCGGCGCGCGACGGCGACGGCCCGTGCGATGTCCGGCCCGCTACCGCGCTCCGGCGGCCGCCACGCGAGCCGTACGTCGCTATCGCCGCCGAAGCGCCAATCGAAGACGACCGGATACGCGACGCCCGCGCGCAGATCGATCGTGCCCAAGCTCGTGGCCGCGCCGGGAGCGGCATTCCACGCGTCCTGCACGACGACGTCGCCGATGCGCAGGCGGCATCCGCACGCATCATCGCCGCCGATCCGATACGTGCCGGACGCGCTCGGGTGCAGCGTCCCCGTCCAACGAACGGACGACGCGAGCGGTAAGCCTGCGATCGGCGGGCTCGTGCCCCACTGAAACCACACCGATGGGTCGACACGCGTGAACGACGGCGCGCCCGCGAGATCGCGGTTCGCGTAGTAGCTTGCGAGCAGACCGGGGCCCGAGCCGCTCGACGGAGACAACGCGAGCGAATCGACGGTCGGCGCGGCCTCCGCGAACGGCGGGCCGCCGAGATCCGCGAACGAGACGTCGATGCCGCTCGCGACCGCACGGATCGCTTGCGCGATCGACGGCGCGCTCGACGGATCGAAACTGACGAGCGACGATCCGCCGCCCGCGACGACGGCCGGCCTCGACGACGGCCCGATGACGGCGAGCGACCGGAGATGCGCGCGATCGAACGGCAACGTCGCGTCGTTCTTGAGCAACACGGCGCCGGCGTCCGCGACCGTCCGCGCGACGGCTAGATCCGCCGCCGCATCTCCGCGCGCGGCGGTCATCGCGGGCACGGGATCGAGCAGCCCCACCTTCGACATGCCTCGCAAGATACGGCGAACGTGCCCGTCGATCGTCGCGATCTTCGCGTTGCCGCGCGCGACCGCGCCCGTCAGATAGTCGCCGTAGACGATGCCCTTCGGCATCTCGAGATCGAGCCCGTTCGAGAGCGACTTGAACACGTCGTGCTGAGCGTACCAATCGGAAACGACGAAGCCGTCGAATCCGAGTTCGCGATCGAGGATGCCGAGCGTCTCCGCGTTCTCGCACGACCAATCCGCGCCGATCCGGTTGTACGCGCACATCACACCTCCCGCATCGCCGACCTCGACCGCCGCGGCGAACGGTGCGAGATAGATCTCGTGCAGCGCACGTGCGTCGACGACCGACGAATCGCGATGTTGGCCGCTCTGCTCGACGTTCGCGACGTAGTGTTTGATCACCGCGACGACGTGCCGCGCCTGGATCGCACGAATCTCCGGCACGGCGAGCGCGGATGCGAGCCACGGATCTTCGCCGAACGCTTCGAACGTGCGGCCGTTCGCGTACACGCGCGCGAGGTCGAGACTCGGCCCGAGAAGACCGTTCGCACCCTTCGCGCTCGCGTCGCGCCCGAGTACGTCGCCGTAGGCCGCGCCGAGCGAAGGATCCCACGACGCGGCGAGCGCGATCGGCGCAGGGAGCGCGA
>CAJCIN010000159.1 GCA_903970385.1 Rhodospirillales bacterium
CGAGCCCGTCACGTTGATCGCGAACGTGCGCTCGAGCGTCTCCGGCGTGACGTCTTCGACGCGCGACGAACCGCCCGTGATGCCCGCGTTATTCACGAGGCCGGCGATCGGCCCGAGTCGTTCCGTCGCGAGATCGAAGAGTGCGACGACGTCGCTCTCGCGCGACACGTCGCCGGCGAACGCGCGCGCCGTGCCGCCGGCGGCCTCGATCTCCGCGACCACGCGCTCCGCGTCGGCCGCACGCGTCGCGTAGTTGACGGCGACCGCGTAGCCCGCGGCAGCGGCGGCGCGCGCGACGGCCGCGCCGATGCCGCGGCTCGCTCCCGTGACGATCAGCGTTCCGATCACGCGCGCGGAACGCGTAGCGCGGTCGCGAGCGCGAAGGCGAGTGCCTTCACCGCCGTCGATGCGGGCTTGTTCGCGCGCACGAGGCCGATCGCGAGCCGGATGCGGCCGTCCTCGATCCGCACGACGCGCGTTCGCGCGGGCAACGCATCCGCGAGCTCGCCGATCGGCAAGATCGCCGCGCCCATGCCGAGTTGCACCGCACGTTTGAGCGTCGCGATGTTCGCACTCTCGAGCGCGATGTCGAGCTCGACGCCGGCGCGCGCCGCCGCGCTCCGGATGCTCGCGTTGTACGAGCACGTTCCTTGCGTGAGGAGAATGCGCTCGTTCGCGAGATCTTCCACGCGCACGGAACGCCGCTCGCCGAATGCGGAATCTTCGTGCGCGAGCAACGCGAGACGTTCCACGTAGAGCGGCTCGAAGCCGAGTGCGAGATCGGCGGGCGGCATCGCCGCGATCGCGAGATCGAGCTCGCCCGCGGCGACGCGCTTCGAGAGCACGGTCGTGCCGCCCGTCTCGAAGCGGACGCGCACGCGCGGCCGTTCGCGTAAGAAATCGGCGAGTGCGTTCGGCACCCGCGAGTCCGCAGCCGAATCGATCGCGCCGAGCGCGACCTCGCCCGACACGCCGTCCTCGAGATCGGCGAGCGCGCCCCGGATGTCGTCGACGTCACGCATCACCACGCGCGCGCGATCGTAGACCTCGCGCCCGGCCGCGGTCAGGCGCACGCCCTTGCCCTCGCGCACGAGAAGCGACACGCCGACCGACGCCTCGAGGACCTGAAGTTGGGCGGTCACCGTCGATTGCGCGTAGCCGAGCGTGCGCGACGCGGCCGTCACGCTGCCCGCGTCGACGACGGTGCAGAAGGTCGAGAGCTGGCGGAGTTCCACCCCGTCATATCGACGAATTCGATGGACGACACCTGTTCCATCGGTTGCAACGATGGTCCCGTTCGTGAACAATGGGGAGCATGTGGATCAGGGTCGGCTGGGCGGCCGCCGCCTTCGCGGCGATCATGGGCTTCTCGCGTCTTGCCTACGGCGTGCTCGTGCCGGCGATGCGGACGTCGCTCGGCGGCGGCTTCGCGCTCTACGGGGCGATCGGCGGCGCGAACATGATCGGCTACCTCGCGGGCTCGCTGCTCACGACGCGACTCGCGCGCAGGCCGGATCGCGCGCGCGTCAACGCGATCGCGCTGTTCGCGATGTGCGCGGCGATGGCGTGCTGCGGGCTCGTCGTAGAGCCCGTTACGCTCGGCGTGTTGCGCTTCGTCGTCGGCGTCGCGTCGGGCATCGCGCTCGCCCTGACGCTCGCGCTCGCCGTCGAACGCATTCCGCCCGAACGTCGCGGCGTCGCGGCGGCGATCGTCTGGGGCGGCGGCTGTGCGGGTATCGCGATCGTCGGCGCCGCGAGCGGTCTCGTGCCGGCGGATTCACCGGTGGCCTGGCGCGCGGAATGGATGGGCATGGGTGTCACGGGCGCGATCGTCGCCGCGATCTTCGCATCGCTGACGGGCGGCGCGTTCGCCGCGGGCGAGCATCGCGACGACGGCGGCGCGATCGGCATCTTCGACCGCCGCCGCTATCGCGCGCTCGCGATCGCGTACTTCGCGTACGGCTTCGGCTACATCGACGTCGTCACGTTCTTCGGTGCGGCGCTGACGCACGCGCACGGCATGCGCATCGGCGCGACGTGGACGGTCCTCGGTGTCGCCGGGATCGCCGGCGTCGCATTGTGGGGACCGCTCGTCGATCGCCTGCGCAGCGGCCTTCCCGTCGCGCTCGCATGCGCGTGTTGCTCCGGCGGCGCGCTGCTCGTCGCGCACGGCACGGCCGCCGCAGCGCTCGCCGGCGCCCTCGCGATCGGGGTCAGTTTCATCGGCGTGCCGGCGATGATCGGCGCGCTCCTCCAGCAGCGCGAACGGCCCGAACGCTACCCGCGTGCGTTCGCCTCCATCACCGTGTTGCTCGGCATCGGCCAGATCATCGGACCGCTCCTCGGCGGTCCGGTCGCCGATCGCTTCGGAACGTCCGCCGCGATCGTCACGGGCGCGACGGCGCTCGCCGTCGCGGCCATCGCCGCGCTCTTCTATCGCCGGCCGGCCGCCGTCCTCAACTCGCGACCGCTTGCGGCGGACAGACCGCAGCCATCGCCGCTTCGTCTCGAGCGCTCGGAGCCGGTTTCGTGAACGTGTACGTGATCGTCACGAGCGAGTCCGACGTGCGGAACGCGTAGACGTCGAGATTGCGGCGCTGCGCCGTGTCCGCGACGCCCGTGATGACGATGTGCTGCACCGTGGTGCCGCACGCGTTCGTCGTCGAGCGTTTGACGATCGCATCGGGAACGTCGTTGAGCAAGTTCGACGAAAGCAGATCGAACAGCTCGACCGGCTGACACTGACACAGCTGCATCGTGACGGTGAGCTGATCGCTCGGCGCGTTCGGGACGCTGCGCGTGAAGTGCTGCGTTTCACCTCTGAGCGGCGGCACGGACGTCCACTCGGGATCGAGTCCGGGCGGAGGCGTGGCGGTCGCAGCGAGTAGCGCGCTGAGCGCGACGTCGAACACGCGATCTCTAGAGAATCGTCTTGCCGAGTGCGGAGAGAATCAACTCGACCGCGAGCGTCGCCGTGCGATTCCGATCGTCGAGGATCGGATTCGTCTCCGTGATCTCGAGCGATCCGATCACGCCCGCGGCCGCGACCATCTCCATCGCGAGATGCGCTTCGCGATACGTCAGGCCGCCCGGCACGGCGGTGCCGACGCCCGGCGCTTCCCGCGGGTCGATGCCGTCCATATCGAACGAGACGTGCACGCTGCGCGGGTCCGTGCCGACGATCGCGATCGTCTCTTCCATCACCCGCACCATGCCGATCCGGTCGATCTCGCTCATCGAGAAGGCGCGCACGCCGAGCTCTTCGATGCGCCGCCGTTCGCCCGCATCGACGTCGCGCAGACCGATCAACACGGTCTTCTCGGGAATGATGTTCCGCTCGTCGAGCGCGATGGACACCGGCATGCCGTGCACGTTGCCGGACGGGGACGTGAGCGGGGTGTTGATGTCGCCGTGCGCGTCGATCCAGATCAAGCCCGGCGGTTCGTTGCGCGCGCGTGCGACGCCGGCGAGCGTGCCGATCGCGATCGAATGGTCGCCTCCGAGGACGAGCGGAAATCCGCCGAGACGGATCGACTCTTCGACGAGGCGCGCGAGCTCGTCGCAGACGGCGAGGATGATCGGCAGATACTTCGCGTTCTTCACCGACTGCGCTTCGGACGACTCCGGCACCGGCACGGAGATGTTCCCGTGATCGGCGAGCGTCGCCACGCCGAGCGCCTCGAGACCGTCGCGCAGTCGCGCGTACCGGATCGCGGACGGGCCCATGTCGACGCCGCGGCGATCGGCACCGAGATCCATCGGCACGCCGATCACGTCGACGCGCGCGGGGACGGCGGAGTCGCGGACCGCGAGCCGGGGCAGTGTCGAAGTGGTCATGAAAGCCCCTCCTACGCTCGAACGCCGCTCGCCTTCTTCGGTGCGGCGGCCACGGGCGGCGGCGGCGCGATCGGCGCCGCCGGCGGCGCCGGAACGGGTTCGGGCGCACGCGCGCGCGGCACCGCGTGCAACAACGCGACGCGCAACACGCCGGCGACGGGCACGGCGACGAACATGCCGCCGATACCGAGCAGTTCGCCGCCGATCAAGATGGCGACGATCACCATGAGCGGGGAGAGACCGACCGAGTCGCTGACGATCTTCGGCGCGATGAAATGGCCTTCGAGCTGGAAGATCGCGACGAAGACGGCGCTGACGACGAGCGCGTGCTGCCAGCCGTCGTTGGCGAGCGCGAGCGCGACCGACGGCACGAAGCCGACGAGCGCGCCGACGTACGGGATCACGTCGAAGATGCCGGCGGCGACGCCGATCAGCACCGCATACTTCACGTGCAACAGCAAGAGCGCGATCGTGATGCACGTGCCGATCGTGATTCCGACGAGGATCTGACCGCGGATGAAGCCGCCGAGCACGGAATCGAGATCGCGCAGGATCGACGCCGCCTCGGGCCGCCATTTCTCCGGCACGATGCGCATGCCGGCCGCGATGAGGCTCGGCGCCTCGATCATGAGGTAGATGGACATGACCGGGATGACGACGACGGTCGCGACGAGCGCGACGATGGAAAGCACGAACGTGAGCACGCGCGACGCGGCTTCGGCACCGTAGCGTTCGCCGAACGTCGCGAGCTGCACGGGCACCTTCGCGAGGTAGTCGCGCGCGGGCTCCGGCAACCGGCGGATCACGGGATTGTGCGGATCGGCGAACGTCGTTTGCGCGTTGTGCACGAACGTCGGCATCGCGTGGGCGAGCGACTGCAGGTCGTCGTAGAGCGCCGGAACGACCACGGCGATGCCGAACCCGGCGATGGCCGCGATCGCGAGGTAGACGATCGCGATCGACCAGACGAGCGGCACGCGTCCGCTCAATCTGTGCACGATCGGGTAGATGGCATAGGTAAAAAAGATCGCACCGATGACGATCACCGCGACCGAGCCGATGCGTCCGACGAATTGCAGGACGGCGCCGAGCATCAGCACGGCGAGCGACACGAGCGCGAGAATCTTCAGAGCGTACGTCACGCGACGTTCGCCGCGCGAGCGGCGCCGGACGCGCGGACGATCGGAGGCAACAGTCATGATTCAAGCCTACCATAGCATCACCGCGGTGACGGACCCGGGTCCGATCGAGATGCCGACGGATCTTCCCTACAAGCCGCCCGTGCCGGGATTGCCCTCGACGCCGCCGACCGGCCCGATCGAGGAACCGCCGCTGCCGCCCGCCGGCGATCCGCCGATCTCCGACCCGGCGCCGACGACGCCGATACCATCGCCCGTGACGGTGTAAGAGGCGCGCCTCCGGCCCGTACCGTAAAGCGGAGCCCATGACGTACGGCCGCGCACGCGCGATCTTTCGAGGCGGGCTCGTTCTCGCCGCGCTCGCGGCGCTCGGCGCGTGCAGCAAACCCGCGATGACGACGGCCGAGGGCGAATCCGCGACGCCCGGCGGCACGGCGCCGCTGCGCCTCGCGATGGTGACGGACGTCGGCGGGCTCGGCGACAAATCGTTCAACGACTCGGCGTACGCCGGGCTGCAGCAAGCGAAGGCGCGGCTCGGCGCCGACGTGCAGGTCTTGCAATCGAAATCGGCCGCCGATTACCAGCCGAACCTCACCGTCCTCGCGGATCAAGACGAAGACGAGATCTTCGCGGTCGGCTTCCTGATGAGCAAGGATCTCGATCAGGTGGCGCGCACGTATCCGCGCCGCCACTTTGCGATCGTCGATGCGGTATCGTCGCAGCCGAACGTCGCGTCGATGACGTTCCGCGAACAGGACGGCTCGTTTCTCGCGGGCGCGCTCGCCGCGATGGTCACGAAGACGAAGACGATCGGATTTCTCGGAGGAGTCGACATCCCGCTGTTGCGCAAATTCGAGGCCGGCTTCACGGCCGGCGCGCATCAGATCGATCCGTCGGTCAAGGTCCTCGTGAAATACGTCGGTTCGTTCGAAGACGTCGCGTCCGGTAAGGAACTCGCCGGCGTGATGTACGACGGCGGCGCCGACATCGTGTTCGTCGCCGCGGGGAAATCCGGGCTCGGCGCGATCGACGAAACGCGCGCGCGGCCGAACGTGTACGCGATCGGCGTCGACGCCGATCAAGACGCGCTCGCACCGGGGAAGATCCTCACGAGCATGGTCAAGCACGTCGACGTCGCGGTCTTCAAGATCGCGCAGGAAGCGCACGGCCTCAAGACGCCCGCCGGCAACGTCGAGTTCGGCCTGCGAGACGGCGGCGTCGGTCTGACGGATTTCAAGTACACGCGAGCGGCCATCGGATCGGCACACATCGCGCGGCTCGCGACGATTCGCGACGCGATCGTCGCCGGAAGGATCGTGCCGCCCGCGACGCGCGAAGCGCTCGCGACGTTCAAGCCCGCCAAACTCTAAAGAGCGTGAGCGCCGCCCTCGAACTGCACGGCGTCACGAAGGTGTATCCGGGCGGCGTGCGCGCGGTCGACGAGGTGGATCTCGCGCTCGAGCCGGGCGAGATCCACGCGCTGTGCGGCGAGAACGGTGCCGGGAAGTCGACGCTCGCGCAGATCGCCGCCGGTAAAATCTCGCCGACCGGCGGCCGCGTGAGCGGTGCGGATCGCGTGGGGCTCGTGCACCAGCATTTCGAGCTCGTCGGGCGTCTCCGCGTGTGGGAGAACGTCGTCCTCGGACGCGAGCCGCGCCGCGGGGCGCGCATCGATGCGGCGGCAGCGCGCGAGCGCGTGCGCGAGCTCGCGCGGTCGTACGGACTCGACGTCGATCCCGACGCGATCGTCGAAACGCTTCCGGTCGGCGTCGCGCAACGCGTCGAGATCATGCGCGAGCTCGCGCGCGAACCGCGCGTCCTCGTCCTCGACGAACCGACGGCGGTGCTCGCGCCCGTCGAGATCGACGCGCTCTTCCGCACGCTCGAGACGCTCGCGGCGCGCGGGACGGCGATCCTCGTGATCACGCACAAGCTCGCGGAGGTGCTCGCGCACGCCGAACGCGTGACCGTCGTTCGCGCGGGCCGCGTCGTCATGCGTTCGCTCGTCGCGGAGACGTCGATCGACGCGATCGCGCACGCGATGGTCGGCGGAACGATCCCCGCGCTCGCCGAGCGCGCGCGCACGGACGTGGTGCCGGCGTTCGTCGCGCGCGACGTCGCGGCCGGTGATGGCGCGCACGCGCTCCGCGAGGCGACGTTCGAGGTGCGCGGCGGTGAAATCGTCGGCATCGCCGGCGTCGAGGGGAACGGCCAAACGGCGCTCGCGGACGCGATCGCGGGCGTGCTCCCCTATCGCGGCACGATGTCGCTGAACGGTCGCACGCTCGAAACGCTCGGAGCGGGCGCGCGCATCGGCGCGGGCGTGCGATCGATCCCGCAGGACCGGCAACGCGAAGCGCTCGTCCTCGACTGGAGCATCGCGGAGAACGTTGCGCTCGGGGACCACGACCGCGCGCCGCTGCGGCGCGGGATCGCGATCGACCGGCGCGCGGAGAACGCGCTCGCAACGCGGATCGTCGAACGCTTCGACGTTCGCACGCCGTCGATCCGCACGCGTGCCGGCGCGCTCTCCGGCGGCAATCAACAGAAGGTCGTCGTCGGACGCACGCTTTCGGGAGCGCCCGTCTTCGTCGTCGCGTTCCAGCCGACGCGCGGCATCGACGTCGGCGCCACCGCGCTCGTGCAGTCGCGCTTGATCGAGGCGCGTAACGCCGGCGTCGCGGTGTTGCTCGTCAGCTTCGAGCTCGACGAAGTGCTCGCGCTCGCCGATCGGATCCTCGTCATGTATCGCGGATCGATCGCCGGCTCGTTCGAACGCGGCGCGTTCGATCGTGCGCGCATCGGCGCGCTGATGGCGGGCGCATGACCGCGCGCATGCGTCCGTTCGCGGGCCCCGTGACCGGCGCCGTCGCGTTGATCGTCGTCGCCGCCGCCGCGATGCTGCTCGCCGGTGCGAGCCCGATCGCCGGGTTCGCCGCGCTGTTGCGCGGTGCGCTCGGCGGCCCGCATCAGGTGAGCGAGACGCTCGTGCAGACGACGTCGCTGCTCTTTCCGTCGCTCGCCGTGGCGTTCGCGTTTCGCGCGGGGCTGTTCAACATCGGTGCGGAGGGTCAACTCGTCATGGGCGGACTGTGCGCCGGGCTCGCCGGCGCCGCGCTCGCCGTGCCGGGCTGGGTCGCGATCCCGCTGATTCTCTTCGCGGGCGCCGCCGGGGGCGCGGCGTGGGGCGGCGTCGCCGGCGTATTGCGCGCACGGTTCGGCGGCAACGAAGTGATCGCGACGCTGATGCTCAACATCATCGCGGCGTTGCTCGCGAACTACCTCGTCGTCGGTCCGCTGCACGCGCCCGACGCGACGGGTGCGGAGACGTCCGAGTTGCCACGGAGCTCCTGGTTGCCGCTCTTGCTGCCGGACTCGCGCCTCAGCGTCGCGCTGCTCTTCGGCATCGCGCTCGCCGTGTCGCTCGCGTACGTCTTCCGCAGCACCGCGTTCGGCTATGCGTTACGCGCGGCAGGCGACGCGCCCGAGGCGGCACGACGCGCCGGGATCGATCTGCGCCGCACGGCACTCGTCGCGATGGCGCTCTCCGGCGCGATCGCGGGATTCGGCGGCGCCACGATCGTCGCCGGCGTGCTGCACCGTTTCAACGTCGCGCTCTCGCCGGGATACGGCTTCATCGCGATCGCCGTCGCCCTCGTCGGCGGCCTCGACCCGCTCTGGATCCTCGTCGCCTCGTTCGCGTTCGGGATCTTGCAGAGCGGCAGCCTCTCGATGCAGGCGTACGCGCACGTTCCGAAAGACGTGGTCACCTTCGTCGAGGGCCTCGCGATCCTCGCGCTCGCGACGCGCCGCTTCGTCGCGCCGCGCACGGCGGGAACGTAACGTGGATTCGTTCGCCGGTTTCGTCTCGCTGTCGCTCGTCAAGGCGACGCCGCTCGTGTTCGCCGCGCTCGCGGGCACGATCTGCGAACGTGCGGGGATCCTCAACATCGCACTCGAGGGCGCGCTCACGGTCGGTGCATTCGCCGCGGTCGCCGTCTCGTTCGCAACCGGAAGCCCCGTGCTCGGACTGTTCGCGGCGGTGCTCGCCGGCATCGCGCTGTGCGCGTTGCTCGGCATCGCGGCGACACGGTTCGGCGTCGATCAGATCGTCGCCGGGACGGGCCTCAACCTCCTCGCCGCCGGCGGCACCGCGTTCGGGCTCGTCGTCGTCTTCGGGCAGCCCGGCGCATCGCCCGAGGTGCACGCGCTCGGTGCGGGCGGCGAAAAAGCGCTGATCGTCGCGGCATTCGTCGCCGCATTCGTCTTGCAAGCGGTCCTCGATCGGACCCCATGGGGACTGCGCGTACGCGCGTGCGGCGAGAACCCGCGCGCGGTCCGCTCCGCCGGCGTCGATCCGCGCCGCGTCCGCGTCACGGCGACCGTCGTCGCCGGTGCGCTCGCCGGCATCGGCGGCGCGTTCCTCTCGCTCGGCGAACTCGACATCTATTCCGACGGTATGACGGCCGGACGCGGCTTCATCGCGCTCGCCGCCGTGATCTTCGGACGTTGGACGCCGCTCGGCGCGGCCGGTGCCGCGCTCGCGTTCGGCGCGCTCTCCGCGCTGCAGTTCGTCTTGCAGCGGGCCGGCGTGCCGAGCGAACTGATGCAGGCGTTGCCGTACCTCGCGGCCCTCGCCGCGCTCACCGGAATCGTCGGCCGCGCTCGCGCGCCTGCCGCGGACGGCGTGCCGCTCGACGAACGGCCGGCCCACATTGGCCGCATGGCGAAAGGTTCTGTGGAGAACCGTGGTGATTAACGCTGCAAGTTATGACGCAGCGCTTTCGCTCCGCCGTCGGATCACTCGCATTCTGCCTCGCGTTCGCCCCGTGCGCGGCACCGGCTGCGCTCGATCGCGGCCCGCTCGTCGCGCTGCAAGCGCAGCTGTCGCTCGCGGCCGAACACGCGCCGGGCCGCGTCGGCATCGCCGTCGAGGATCTCGCGACGGGCATGGAGTCGGGCGTCAACGCGAGCGATAGCCTGCCGGCCGCGTCCACGATCAAGATCCCGGTCATGGTCGAAGTCTTCAAGCAGATGGAGTCCGGCACGATCGATCTCGGGACGGTCGTGCATCTGGAGAATCGCGATCGCGACTGGGGCTGGGGCGACATGGCCGATGCGCCGGCCGGCACGAAGCGCACCGTCAAGCAACTGCTCTGGCTGATGATCACGCAGAGCGACAACACCGCCACGAACGAGCTGATCCGGCTCGTCGGCCGCACGCACATCAACGCGACGATGGCCGGGCTCGGGCTTCCGGACACGCGGGTCGGCGATTACATCCGCTCGCAGACGGAGACGATCCGCTACGCGCTCCGCACGAGCCCCCACGACATGGTGCGGCTGCTCGACGCGATCGCGCGCGATCGGCTCGTCGACGAATGGTCGTCGAACGAGATGCTCTCGATCCTCGAGGGTCAGACCCACAACGGTCTGCTGCCGGTCCCGCTACCGAAAGACGTGAAGATCGCGCACAAGACGGGCTCGCTGCACGATACGCTCAACGACGTGGGCATCGTCTTCGCGAATCACGAGCCGTACGTGATCGCGGTGATGACGACGGAGCTGCCGAGCCTCGATTCCGGCCGCGCGTTCATCCATCACGTCTCGCGTCTCACGTTCGACGGCATCAATCACTTCGAAACGTGGCGCGAGGGCGAAGGCATCGCCGCGTTCACGACCGGCGCGCCGCTCGCCGCAACGGGGGCGTCGCAACTCGCACCCGACCTGCAGATGTGGGATCGAGCGCCGGCAGGTGTGGACGGCGCGGCGAGTGCGCCGGACGCGACCGCGCCGAACGCGAGCCTGCCGAACGTCATCCCAACGGCAGCACCGCTCTAGCGTGACCGGCGCGACGGTCTTGATCACCGGCGCGACGAGCGGCATCGGTCTCGAATCGGCGCGCGCGCTCGCGACTCTCGGGGCGCACGTCGTGATCGGCGCGCGCGATCCGGTGCGCGGCGCGAGCGTGGTCGACGAGTTGCGCGCGCGCGGCGAGCGTGCCGAACTCCTCGAGATCGACGTCGCGTCGCTCGCATCGATCGAACGTGCCGCCGCGCGATTCGCCGCGGACCATCCGCGACTCGACGTGCTCGTGAACAATGCCGGAATCATCGCCGGAAAACGTTCGCTGAGTCCCGACGGCCACGAACTCACGTGGGCGACGAACTTTCTCGGCCTGGTCGCGCTCACGCGCGCGCTGCTTCCGCTTCTCCAGGCGACGCCGGGATCGCGCATCGTGAACGTGAGTTCGTCCGCGCATCGCTCCGGCCGCATCGCATGGGACGATCTCGAACTCGAGAACCGCTACTCCGGCTGGCGCGCGTACGCGCAGTCGAAACTCGCCGTGAACCTGTGGACGCGCGAGTTCGCGACGCGACATCCGAACGTGCCGGCGTACGCGGTGCATCCCGGTGCGATCGCGACGAACATCTGGCGCGTGCTTCCGTCCTTCGCGCAGGCCCTCGTCGCGCGCGTGCTGCCGCCGGCGTCGAAGGGTGCGATACCCATCGTGCGGCTCGCGACGTCGGACGATATCGCGTCCTCGAGCGGTCACTACTTCGACGGCCTGCGCGACGTCGCACCGGCCCCCGCGGCGCTGCGCGACGACGACGCGAAACGATTGTGGGACTACGCGGAGGACGCGCTCACAGCGGTATGACGCGCACGGACTTCACGTACATGTCGTGGCCGACGGGGTCGCTAGGAATGGTACCTGCATAGTCCATGAGTGCCGTCGACAGACGGATGTCCGCGGCGTCGTGAATCGCATCGTCCGTGTGGATCGCTGCGACCGGCTCTCCGTCGACTTCATAGATGATGTCCGACGGCGTCCACAACGCGCCGTAGTCGTGATACGCGTTCGATAGATTCTCGACGAACGTGGTCTTGAAGCCGACGCTGAGCGGAAACGCGCCGTCGATCCTATTGTTGTCGTGCAGGGTCAGGTTCACGACGTTCGGGTAGTGGATTTCCGCGATGTCGATTTCGAAGTGGTCGCTCGTCACGAGCCAAAAGGCGTTGTTGAGACCGCTGATGTCGGCGGCCTTGATCGTCGCTTCGAAGAAGCCGAATTTCTGACGGTACGTGCTGATCATCGAGCCTGTGGACCACCGTGCACGGCAGTCCTCGGCAACGCGCGTCTGCAGTTCCAATCCGCTCGCCGTCGCGACGACGTTCTCGGGACGGCGGCACGACTTGAGGTAGTCGTCCGATCGAAGTTGCCACTGTGAAGTCAGCGCTGCGGCATCGGTGAAGTCACTCGCGAACGCCGGCTTCAACGTGCCCGAACGGTAACGAGCGACGGCGACACGATCCGCGGCGGTCACGGGCCGGCGCGTGCCCCACGGCTGATTCGGATACCCGTACGTCGGCGGCCCCGCCAGCGTCGCTGCCTGTGCGTGAGAGGCGGCGATCGATAGGCTGACGATCGCAATCGCGAGACACCATCGCAGGTTCATGGCACGGGAAACGCCGGATCGCCGAAAAGCGTTCCTCGCCGACGCTTCGTTCGCTCTTATCGGCTCGGTGCGTGCCGCGTGCACGTGTCGACGGAGGACATCGTCTTCCCGCCCAAGCGCACCGTCGCGTGAATCGCGTACTCCGTGGCCGAGAGACGATCGATCGTCTCTGCGATACTCGCGTCGGCGTAGACGCTGCGGTAGGCGATGTGGTTCGGATCGCGACCGGTGCCGCGCATGACCGTGGCGCTCCCGTGGTCGTCGAGGATGACCGTCGTCCAGCCGCGGCGTTGCGGGTCGTACGCGAACACTTCTTCGTCCGCCCCGACCGCCGAGGACGTCGTCTCCCGCAACGTATGGCCGGCGAGATCGTATGCGAACGTGGCGGCATACGGCAAGCTCACCGTGCCCGCGCGGTACGTGCACTTCCACGTACCGACCAAGAAGTGGAGCCCGTCGATCGGCGCGGCTTTCGCCGGCACCGCCACGGCGAGCACGAGGGACGCAAGCGTCACGACGATCCGAATCCGAACTGCAGTCGCCATGTACGCGAGCTTCGACGCAATACTGCGGATTCCAGCGCCACGCCGATGCTCGAATGTCGACCCGCGTGTCGCAGTCGTCAGCGACGACCGTCGTTAGGCGACGACTTTACGACCGCTGTACGTCGGCGTCAGATACGAGCGGTAGGCCGGGTCGCGGCCCATCGTGATCGCGTCGAAGTGCGTCGAGAGTTTGCGTGCGACCGGGCCCATCGTTCCGGCGCCGACGATGCGGTGGTCGACCGAGCGGATGAACGTCACGCCCGCCGCGGTGCCCGTCAAGAACAACTCGTCCGCGCCGTAGAGTTCGCTGCGGTCGAGCGCGCGTTCGATGACCGGAATGTCGAGCGCCTTCGCGAGGTCGACGATCGTGCGGCGCGTGATGCCCTCGAGCACGTTCTGCGACGGGTCGGGCGTATACAACGTCCCACGCCGGACGAGGAACAGATTCGCGGCCGACCCCTCGGCGACGTGACCGTCCTGCGATAGCAGGATTGCCTCGTCGAAGCCGTTGAGTTGCGCTTCGCTCTTCGCGAGCGCCGAGTTGATGTACGCGCCCGTGATCTTCGCGCGCGCCGGCGCGACGGTGTCGTCGATGCGACGCCACGAGCTGACGCACGCGTTCAACCCGGCTTCGGCATCGAAATACTTTCCGAACGGCAGCGCGGCGATCGCAAATGCGTCGGGCACGCCGGCGAGCCGGACGCCGACGTCTTCCGCCGCCTTGTAGATCAGGGGCCGGATGTAGATGTTCTCCTCGTAACGATTGCGCGCGCAGAGCTCGACGGTCAGCTCCACGAGCTCGTCGATCGAGTGCGGCAGCTTCATCATGAGGATCTTCGCCGACGTGTGCAGGCGCTCGTAATGCTCGCGCAGCTGGAGCAGATACAGCTCCCGGTCGTCCTCGTTGTAGTAGCCGCGGATGCCTTCGAAGCACCCGGTGCCGTAGTTGAGCCCGTGGCTCAGGAGGCCAACTTTGGCCTCGTCGTAGCGGCAGAAGCGGCCGCCCGCGAAGACGATCGACTCGCTCAGGTCCATGCGCGCTCCTTCGCGCCCGCGCCACGGGACGCATGCGGGGCCGCGGCACGTTTTTCGGGAACGACCCGGGCATGCTCGAAGGCTCGCGCTCGTTCGATATCATCTGGGGAAGCGTCACCGCGACGATCTGCTTCGCCCTCGGCGCGTGGGTGCTCGCGTCGTGGCTGCGCGAACGCAGCACCGGCGGCCCGTCGATCTTCGGACGCGCCGTCGACCCGTCACGCGGTCTGCAACTCGCCTGGGCCATCTTCACGATGATGATGGGCGGCACGAACTTCGGCTGCCGCTACATCGATCACCGGTATCTCGAGGGCGTCCACGAGGGCTTCTTCGCGCTCACGCTGCTCGTCGTCGGCATGCTCTTACCGCGGATGGTCTGGCTCGCCGCCGCGAAGCGCCGCCTCTCCGGCACGGCGTAGCGACCGTCGTTCGGCCTCTTACAGGCCGTACGCGGTTTTGAGATCGAGCATGGCCTGCCGCAGCACGGCATGGTAATTCGCATCCGCCGGCTCGCCGTACTTCGCGTCGATGTCGTCCATCACGGCGACGTGGATCGGATGCGTCACGAGACCGTCGAGCATGTACTCGACGTCGAAGGTGTTCGTCGCCGGATCGATGCCGAGCGTGTAGAGCGCCGCGGCCAGGGCCTTACCGTCGGACGGCGCGGGCACCGGCTGCGCCGGTAGGACGACCTTCGCGGCCGTGACCTTCGCGAGCGAATCGTTCACGACGAAATTGAAGACTTCGAGGAACGACGTGACGTTATCGGCGCCGAATTTCTTTTGCAGCGATGCGACCTCGGCCGCCGTCTTGTCGCCGGCGAGCACGCCGACGAGCGTCTTCGCATCGAAAGCCGCCGGGCCGCCGCCCGCTTCGACCATCGAGAGCGTCGTCGCTAAGGCCGGACCGCTCGAGTTGACCGGCGCCGCGCTGAAGCGTGCGTGATCGGGTTTGGCGAGCGTCGGAGCCATCGTCGAAAGCAGAGCCGCGACCGCGATAAAAGCCATCGCGGCCGAACGTACGTGATTCATCACGCTCTATTCCGTGCCGGAGCCGCCGGCATCCCGCTCCATGTAGCGACGAAGCGTAACGAGCTGTTTACGAAACATGAAGAGGTCGACGTCCGGCATCACCGCGCGCAGCAGACGGCCGTACGGGCCGCGCGGATAGCGCACGAGCACCTTCGCGACGAGCCGCGCGCCCCCGGGCGCCGGCGACACGACGTACGAGCCCACGATACCGCCCATGAGCGCGCGACCGACGCGCGACGGCAAGTCGACCGTCAGCGACGAACCGAGCGCGAAATCGGCGAGCCGGAAGAGGATCATGATGCGCTGCCCGACGGCGAGCCGCTCGAGGCCCGGGACGAGCCGCGGCGGGCTGCGCCGGCCGAAATTGTCGAGCCAATCGTAGCTGTACGGCGCCACGCGCAACTGACAGAGCCAGCGGAACGCGAGGGCCGGCGGCGCGGCGACGTCGATCGCGCGAAAGAACACGTCGTCGGCTTCGAAGGGCAGCTCGTCGCACGGATAGCGCGCGCGCCGTTCGGCGGCGGTCGCACCCCAGTTTCTCGCATCGCCCATCCGCAGCACTATACCAAAGATTGTACTCCCGCTTGGGTGTAGGGTAGCGATATGCTCGTGGTCGACCGCCTCGCACGCGCCTTCGGAAACGTCGCGGCCGTGCGCGACGTCAGCTTCGCCGTGCCGCGCGGCACGACGTTCGGTCTCCTCGGCCCGAACGGCGCGGGCAAGACGACGACGATGCGCGCGATCCTCGGCATCTACGCGCCCGACGCCGGCAGCGTCACGTGGGACGGCGCTCCGATCGATCTCGCCGTGCGGCGCCGCTTCGGCTATCTGCCGGAGGAACGCGGCCTGTACGGCAAGATGAAGGTCAAGGAGCACGTCGTATACTTCGCGCGTCTGCACGGGCTCGGGCCGCGCGATGCGTCCACGCGCGCCGACGCGTGGATCGAACGCCTCGGGCTCGACGCGTACGCGGGCCGCGCGTGCGGCGAGCTCTCGAAGGGCAACCAGCAGAAGGTGCAGCTCGCGTGCGCGGTCTTGCACGCCCCGGAATTGCTCGTGCTCGACGAGCCGTTCTCCGGGCTCGATCCGGTCAACGCCGCAACGATGCTCGCGTGCCTGCGCGACCTCGCCGCGGCCGGGACGACGCTCGTGCTCTCGAGCCACCAGATGTTCCAAATCGAAGACGCGTGCCGCGCGTTCTGCATCGTGGTCGCGGGCGAAGTTCGCGCGCACGGAACGCTCGCCGAACTCCGCGCCGCGTTTCCGACGCGCACGTTGCGCGTCGCGCCGGACGTGCCCGCGATCCGCGCCGTGTTCGCAGCGGCCGGCGCGCGCGAGCCGGAGCGGACGGGCGACGCCGAGCTCGCGTACGAACTCGACGCGCGCACGGATTTCACGTCGCTCTTGCACGCCGCCGCCGCGGCGGGACCGCTCGAAACGTTCGAACGGCGCGAACCGTCGCTGCAGGCGATCTACTTGCGCGCGCTCGGCGAGGCCGCCGCCCGATGAGAGACTTCGGCATCGTCTTCCGGGCGGAACTCGTGCGCAAGATCCGCTCGCGACTCTTCTGGCTCGCGACGGCGGCCGGCATGATCGCGATCGCCTTCCTGATCGAGGCGCCCCTGTTCTTCTCGTCGATCGTGCAATCGTCGGCGAGCGACGTGATCCTCGCGGGGCCGCCCGCGCTCGTCGCGCGCGCGAAAACGCTCATGGAGCGGCACAAAGACTATCGCGTCGTCGCGACCTACGCGACGCTGCCGCACCGCGTCACCCCGGCGTTTCTCGCCGCGCACGGCAAAGCGGGAGCGGCGATCGCGATCGCCGAGCGCGGCGGGCGTTTGCGGCTCGACGTGTACCCGCGCGATCTTTCGGCGTTCGACGGCG
This sequence comes from Rhodospirillales bacterium, assembly GCA_903970385.1. Taxonomy (GTDB): domain Bacteria; phylum Vulcanimicrobiota; class Vulcanimicrobiia; order Vulcanimicrobiales; family Vulcanimicrobiaceae; genus Palsa-1515. The sequence goes on from CAJCIN010000159.1 coordinate 16,932, forward strand.
CGCAGTTCCGCGATCTCGTGCCGCTCAACATCGAACTCGGCACGGGCCTCTCGGCGACGCGCATCGATCGCGCGCTCGCGATCGAACGGACGATCCATCCGATCGATGCGAAGTTCGCGGACACGCAGACCGCGGCGCTCGCGCACGGCCTCGCGTTCGGCATGGTGTTCGTGCTCTATCTCGCGATCATCATCGCGAGTCAGAGCGTCATGTCGGCCGTCGCCGAAGAGAAGACGAGTCGCATCGCCGAGATCTTGGTCGCGACGATCTCGCCGACGAACCTGCTCGCGGGCAAGGTGTTCGCATCGGCGGTCGTCGCGCTCGTCCAGGTCGGCTCGTGGCTCGCGACGGCGGCCGTGCTCGTTCCGTTCGCCGCGTCGTCGCCCGTCCTCGCGTCCTCGATCGCGCCGAAAGCGCACGGCCCCGCCGCGATCGGGCTCGACCCGTTGCTCGCGCTCTATTTCGCGGCGTTCTTCATCCTCGGCTACCTGCAGTATGCGACGACCTACGCGGCGGCCGCGTCGCTCGTCTCGCGCACGGAAGATCTCGGCATCGTCACGACGCCCGTCATCTTTCCCGTGGTGGGCGCGTTCTTCGTCGCGCAGTACGGGCTCGTCGAGCCGAACGCGCCGATCGTCGTCGCCTGCAGCTTCGTGCCGTTCCTCTCGCCGTTCGTCATGTTCACGCGCGTGGCGATCTCATCGGTGCCGGCGTGGCAACCGATCGTCGCGCTCGTGCTCGACGCGCTCGCGGTCGTCGTGTGCTTCTGGGCCGCCGGCCGCATCTATCGCGTCGGCATGCTGCTCTACGGCCGCCTGCCGTCGCCGCGACAGATCCTCGCCGCGCTGCGGTCCTAGGCGCTTACGGCGCGAAGGCGCGGCCGGCCGCGAGACCGCCGATCGCCGCGAGAATCCCGAGGGCGACGCTCCCCAGCACGTATCCGGCGGCCGTCAGCGTCGACCCCGCGTTCCAGAGCGACGTCGCCTCGAGCGAGAACGTCGAAAAGGTCGTGTAGCCGCCGAGGATGCCCGTCGCGAGAAAGAGTCGCAACAGCGGCGAGAACCCGGGGCGGGTCGCGGCGATCGAGATGACGAGGCCGATCAAGAACGATCCCGTGACGTTGATGAAGAGCGTCGCGTAGAACGCCGACCCGATCGCCCGTGCGATAACCAGCTGCGTGATCAGCAACCGCGCGATGCCGCCGAGCGCCGCTCCCGCTCCTACGGCGAGGATTGCGCGCCATTCCACTATCCGCTAGTCCTTTCGGACCGTTTTGAAAACTCTTTCGACGGAATACGATCGTTAGTGAACAAAGTTTCCCTTCGCATCGTCTGAGGCTCCGTATGGCATCACCCGCAAACCCCGCCACTCCGAACCGTTGGCTCATCGCGCTCGCCGGCGTCGTCGTGATGATCTGCCTCGGCACGGCGTATTCGTGGAGCTCGTTCACGCAACCGCTGATCGCGAGCTTCGACTGGTCGAACCAGATCACCACGTGGGCGTTCGCGATCGCCATCTTCTCGCTCGGCTGGGGCGCCGTCATCGGCGGGCGCTGGCAAGATGCCGTCGGTCCGCGCACAGTCACGATCGTCGGCGTGGTGCTGTGGGGCCTCGGAAATCTGCTCGCGGGCCTCGGCACGCGGCACTTCGGCGCGCCGTGGCTGTACCTCACCTACGGCGTTCTCGGCGGCATCGGCAACGGCATGGCGTACATCACGCCGATCTCGACCGTCACGAAGTGGTTCCCCGACAAGCGCGGCCTCGCCGGCGGCATGGTCGTGATGGGCTTCGGGCTCGGCGCGTTCTTCTACGGCTTCATCCTGAAGGCGATCGCGAGCTTTCAAACGGCATCGAAGCACGCGGGTGCCTTCGTCGACGCGCACACCGCCGCGATCAAAGCGGGCACGCCGTTCGACCCCGCGCAGTACGCCCTCTCGTCCATAGACGTCTCCGCGGTCATGCACGTCTTCGTCTTCTCAGGCATCGCCTACGCGATCGTCGGCGGCCTCTGCGCGTCGCTGCTGAGCGATCCGCCGGCGGGTTACAGCGTCGGCGGAGCGGTCGCGGCCGCGCGTTCGCACGAGGGCAGCTTCACGCCGACGCAAGTCTTGCGCACGCCGCAGTTCTACCTGCTGTGGACGATGCTGTTCCTCAACGTGACGGCGGGCATCCTCATCGTCAGCAACGCCGTACCGATCATGCGCGAGCTCACCGGCGTCGCCGCCGCGATCGCCGTGCCGGCCTACGGTTTCGTCGCGATCTTCAACGGCCTCGGGCGACTCTTCTGGGGTGCGATCTCCGATCGCATCGGCCGCAACATGGCGTACGTCGCGATCTTCGCCGTGCAGGTCGTCGTCTTCTTGACGCTCGCGCATCTCCACTCGCTCGGCGCCGTACTCGTCGCGTTCGCGATCGTGCTGCTGTGCTACGGCGGCGGATTCGGCGTCATGCCGTCGTTCAACGCCGACTACTTCGGCACGAAGTTTCTCGGCGTGAACTACGGCATGATCATCACCGCGTGGGGTTTCGGCGGCATCGTCGGGCCGATCCTCGGCGCGCGCGTCAAAGACGCGACGGGATCGTTCTCGGGCGCGCTCGTGCCGGTCGCGATCATGCTCGCGATCGCGGCCGTGCTTCCGTTCGTGACGAAGCCGGCGAAGCTCGAGCGTCTTACCGACGCATCACGCGGAGCGGCCGCCTAAACGAATCGGCCGTTACCGCACGTGGCCCCGGCTCGAAGCGAGGTGAGCTTCGAGCTTGTCGAGTGCTTCCGCCCAACCGACATGTGCGTTCGCGACGTAGTCTTCGTCGAAATCGGCGCTCGTTTGGACGATCGTCAGCTCGGTCTTACCGCCGCGGTCTTCGAACGTGACGGTCATGCGCGTCGTCACCGGAGGGCTTCCCGGCCGTTCGAGAACCCCGACCGTGACGACGCGTTGCTCCGGAACGATTTCCTCGAACGTTCCGGTCACGATGACGAGCGCGCCACCCGCTCCCTGCATTTCGCGCCGAAAACGGCCGCCGGGCCGGCGGTCGGCCTCGTCGAGCGACACCGTGCAACCGTGAGGACCCCACCAGCGCGCGACGTGCGCCGGATCGGTCCACGCTTGCCAAACGAGAGATCGTGGGGCGTCGAGCACGCGGGTGATGGTC
>CAJCIN010000160.1 GCA_903970385.1 Rhodospirillales bacterium
GTCGACGTCGACGAGCGCGGCTGCACGGTCTCCGTGCGGTTGCCGATCGCGCGCCTATAACGTCTCGGGCACCGGCGCGCAGACGCGCGCGATCGGCGTGCCGGCGAACGCCTTTCGCACGAACGGAAGCGAGTCGCGCAGCGACGCGTTGACCGTTTGCGAGTGCGACAATCCCGCGTAGGTATGCGCCTCGACGACCGTGCCCGCGGCGCACGCATCTTTGACGAGTTGCTGCTGCACGGCCGGACGGACGTCGTGGTCGGCGAGACCGGTGCCGACGAAGACGGGCGACGCGATCGTGAGCGTCACGTACTCGAGATCGGGGAAATGCTTCGCGAGGATCGCACGCAGTCCGGGCCGTAGCGCCGTCGCGTCCGTCAGGCCCGCGAGCGTGACGTCGTCTTCGAGCGCCGAGATGCACGACGATCGCGCCTGCTCGAAGAGCGGAAGGGCCGGCGCGGCGAACACGTCGGACGCGACGATCGACGGATCGTTCGGCTGCAGGCCGAGCACGAGTAGAAGATGTAGGCGATGCCGGGATCGACCGCGGTCGGGTCGCTCGGGCTCGCGCTCGGCGCGTCCGGGGCGAAATACGGAATGCCGGTCGCGACCGTGCCGCGCAGGTCGAGGTCGGGCGCGTAACGCGATGCGTAGCCGGCGGTCGCGAAGGCGGCGCCGGCGCCTTGCGATTGCCCGACGATGACGATGCGATGCGCGAACGACGGCTCGAGCGTCAGCGCCGCCCGCACGGAATCGAGCACGCTGTACGCCTCGGAACGCGCGTTGAGATACGGATGCACGCCGGGCGTGCCGAGCCCCTGATAATCGGTCGCGACGATCGCGTAGCCTTGCGCGAGCCACGTCTGCAGATACGCGACGTCGCGGTACGACCGCGCGGACCACGACGGCGCGCAGATGTCGGCGATGCCGACCGTCCCGTGAGCCCACGCGATGACGGGCCAACCGCCGCGCGGCGCCGTGCCCGCCGGTACGAACAGGGCGCCCGACACGGCGACGCGCGAGGTGCCGTCCACGCCGTCGGTGGATGCGTAGAGAAAGCGCACGCCCGTCGCACCGGCGAGTCCGAGCGTCGGGGGGAGCGCCTCGGTGCGCAGCGGCGTTCCCGGCTTCGGAATCGCACCCGTCCAGGTGTAGAACTCGGAGACGCGTCCGTCGCCGTTCCGGACGTCCGGCGTCTGCGCGCTCGCACGGCCGTACGCGAGGAAGAAGACGGCGCCGATGACGATCGCGGCGGCGAGTCGATGAAATCCCGGCTGCGGATTCGGCATCACAGTTCGAAGGTGCTCTGCGGCAAGCCGGGGTTGATCTTCTGATCGGTAAAGCGTTCGTCTTCGACGAGTTGCGTCCCGACGTAGCCGAGGTGCTCGACCGGCAGATGCGTGGCACGCGAGATCAGAAACGTATCTTTGGTCAAGCCCCGTACTTTTGCCGGATCCGGCGGGACGACCGTTTCCGCGTCCGTCGGCGCTCCGTCGACGACGGGTCCCGGCGTCTCCTCGATCTTTCCGACGCCTTCGAAACTGGAGACGATCGAGGGAAAGAATGCCGCGTCGATGCGCTTTCCGCGAAGGTCCGTCGCGCGCGCGTCGTCGATCCCGATCGTCAGCTTGATCATCTTCAAAAAGCCGCCTTGGTGCCCGCGGACGGTATCGCCGCCCTGCCAGACCGCTTCACCGCCCGCGCCGGGACCGCTTACGATCTCGGAACGTGCGAGGGCCGGCTTCGCGAAGAAGAACCGGTAGACGCGATCTTGCGTCTTGCCGTCTTTGACTTCGTGCGCCGTCACCGTTTCGGTATAGTCCTTGATCGTTTCGTCCGCTTTGACGAACGCCGCCCACCCGGGCGGCACGCTACCACTCGATTGTGCGAGCGCGGGTACGGCGCCGGCGCCGGTAAAGGCGGCGAGCGCGAGCGACGCGAGGCGGACGTGCATTGGCGTTCTTTCTTGCATCAGACGTGCTCGAGCTCGCGTTCGAGCTGCGATGGAGGGACGGAACGGTGCCGTTTGAGCTCGAGCCGTTTCCTCGGATCGATGAGCGGCCGTACGATCGACATGTAGCGTGCGGGAAAAAATCGTTGCACGGCGTCGAGGAGGTACGCGTCCTTGCCGATCAAGAGTCGCGGCCGGTCGCGGACGATCGCGCGTACGATGCGCTCGGCGGCGACCGAAGGCGGCGTGACGAGCGCGCGTTCGAACGACGCGGTATCCGCGCGACAGCGGCCGGGATCGGCGTGCGTGCCGCAGCGCGTGTTCGCGGCGATGCGCGTCGCGACGCCGCCGGGATGCACGACCGTCACGCGCACGTTCGTCGGCCGGAGTTCGTGCCGCAAGACTTCGGTGAACCCGCGCACGGCGAATTTGCTCGCGCAGTAGCCGCTTTGAAGGGGCGGCGCGATCAAACCGAAGAGGCTCGAGATCGTCACGACGTTCGCCGCCGGTTCGCGACGCAAGAGCGGCACGAACGCCTTCGTCATGTAGACGGCGCCCCAGAAATTGACGCCCATGATCCATTCGAGGTCGGCGATACTGACCTCGTCGATGCTGCCGTAGAGCGCGACGCCGGCGTTGTTCACGAGGATCGACGCCCGGCCGAACTCGCGTGAAACGGCGTCTCGAAAGCGGAAGACGTCGTCGCTCTGCGAGACGTCGACGCGATGCGTCGTGACGCGGACGCCGGTGATGCTCGCGCGCGTTTCCGCGAGACCGTTCTCGTCGAGATCGGCTAGGGCGAGATCGACGCCGCGGGAAGCGAGCGACCGTGCGACCTCACGCCCGATGCCCGAACCGGCACCGGTGACGACTGCTACCGCACCAGTGAGCGTGCGCATACTTCCACCTCTCGCGTTTTCATAAGCAACCGTACCGGCTTCGCATGCGACCGCCGCAAGTCCGCTGCACGAAAAAGCGAGCCGTCTCACGTCGGCTCGCTCTCTCTTCGTTACGGGATACGCTCTAGAAGTCGTATTCCGTGATGAAACGCTGATACGTGAAGTTGTAAGGGAGGGTCGGGATCGTTCGCGGCGCGATGCGGACGCGTACGAAGAAGCCCTTGTATGCCCCTGGGCGCACTTTGTTGAAAAAGTACGTCCCGTCGACGTTGAACTCCGACGTGAGGTTGCGCGAGATATCGTTCGAATATTGAAACCAGGCTTCGTCCGCGATGAGCTTCAGTTGTTTGCTCGGATTCGTGTAGACGAACGCGGTTTTGAATGAGTTGCCGGCGCTCCGCCGGTCGGCCATACCCTGTGTGATCTGCGTCGTGTAGAGCGGATCCGTGCCGAGGCTGTCCGTATACGGCGAAGCGATGCCGCCGTAGGCTACGCGATATTTACCGCCCCCTGCGGACACCGCCGCGCCCGTGCCTCCGCCCGGAACGAAGATGCCCTTCTCGGCAGCGGCCGCCGTAGCTGCGGTCACGATCGCATAATGCCACGGCGCGATATCGGTGCTGGCCGTGAACAGCAAGCCCTTCGCGACGTTCGTTCCGAACTGCGCGCCGATCGTGTGATTGTCGATGCGGCCGATCTGATTCTTGCCGAGCGAGTTTTCTGCGACGTATTGAACCGCGAGATACGGATTCGCGGCGGACGTCGGTACGAGTCCGAACTTGCCTTCGGCGTACGCGAGATTCGCGATATTGTAATATTCGTAATTCTCCGCCATCACGCTCACGTTGTTCAGCGGCTTGTACGTCAAGCCGACGCGCAGCGTGCCCGGCGTGATCGTGTGACCGTTCGCGATGAGCGAACTCGCGCCGGGATACGGCGCGGTCAGGAGCGTGTTCGCCTCGAAGTTCGACGAGTTCCGTTGTTCGAATCGCATGATTCGCGTGAGACCGAACGTGAGGTTCGGCTCGATCTTGAACGAACTATCGACGCCCTGGTACGAAGCGGGAACGATCCGGGAATCGGAATTCGGCGACCACGGATAGTTCAACTCTTGATCGCCGAACGTAACCGTCGCGTTCGGATCCTTGTACTGCAGGTACGCCTCGTGGATCGGCTGGTCGAGCGGATAACCGGGAAGCGTGTTGTCGACGTGCCCGTTCGCGATCGGGTTCGGTCCGTTGAATCCGAAGCCGGTCGCGCCGCCGTACGTGTAGCCGATGTTGAGCGGCGTGTCGCCGATGTGATAGTCGAGATGCGGCAGTGCGCCGAACTCGAGCGCGTGCCGATTGGGATTCGCGGCATTCTTCGTCGAATTGAGGCGCTGAAAATCGTAGCCGCGGACCTTCCCCGAGAAGATGAGATGGTCGGGCTTCGGCGTCGCGGTCGGCGCCGGATGCGATTGGTTGCTAAAGGTGTCCGGAAGCGTGTACTTCTTGCCGCCGGGACCGGGAGACGGAGAGGCTTGGGGCAAGCCCTGCTGCGTCGTCGACTGCGCGAAGGCGTTGCTTCCTATGAGCCCGAGGAAGACTGCCGCCGGCATCAGGACGCGAAAAAGTCGTGCGATCAATGGGACCTCCGGGGTGAGTGTTTCTATCGGCCCCGCGTGAAGGTCGCGTGTCATTCTGAACGACGCGGGGCGACGGCACGACGGGGCAAGGCCACGGATCCGGCCCGAGCACGCGAAGGCCCTCGGCTCCTCGATCCATGGTCCGCACCCACTATAGGCACCCCGCCTTAAGGTTCGATTATGGACGGCGACGCGGACGCGACACAAAGCGGGATCGCCGCACGTAGACATCGCGCAGCGGAATTCGGGGGAGAACGGCTTCGTGGAACAACGGGCGGTCGCACGGCGCGACGTGACGGAAACGGGGCTGCGGCGCATTCTGATCGTCGCCGGCGTCATGGCGGCATGTCTGATGCAGACCCTCGACTCGACGATCACGAACGTGGCGCTCCCGAACATCCAGGGAAACCTCGGGGCGAGCCAGGACGAAGGCACCTGGATCGTCACGTCCTACACGATCGCGGCGATCATCGTCATCCCGCTGACGCCGTGGCTGCAAAATCGTTTCGGCCGGCGCAACTATTTTCTCGCGTCCATCGTCGGCTTCACGATCGCATCGATCTTCTGCGGAGCATCGGGTGGGCTCGTGCAGATCATTTTGTGGCGTGTCGTGCAAGGCGCGTTCGGCGGCGGTCTGCTCGCCACGGGTCAGGCGATCCTGCGCGATACGTTCCCGCCGAGTCAGCTCGGAGCGAGTCAAGGCATCTTCGCGATCGGAGCGATCATGGGCCCCGCGCTCGGTCCGCCGCTCGGTGGCCTTTTGGTCGACAACGCTTCGTGGAATTGGGTCTTCGACATCAACATCGTGCCGGGCGTGTTCGCCACGATCGTCTTGCTGCTGTTGCTCAAGGATCCGGACACGCCCGTAGCCGGTAAGATCGACGTCGTCGGCTTGGTCTTGCTGTCGGCGGGTCTCGGCTCCATGCAGTACGTGCTCACCGAAGGCGAGCAGCATTATTGGTTCGCCGATCCTGCGATCTTTCTCGGGACGGTCGTCGCGATCGCGGCGCTCGGATCGTTCGTGTTTTGGGAGTTGTTCGGCACGAAGGCTCCCGTCGTGGATCTGCGCGTGTTGCGCAACCGCAGCGTCTGGGCCGGCTCCATCTTGGCGCTCGCGCTCGGAGCCGCGATCTTCGGTTCCACGTACACGCTGCCGCAGTTCACGCAAGGGCCGCTCGGATTCACGCCGACGCTTAGCGGCATGCTTTTCATCCTTCGCGCAGTGCCGATCTTTTTCATGACGCCCGTGCTCGTGCGCTTCACGGGAAAAGTCGACGCGCGCGTCTTCCTCGGTCTCGGCTTCGTGTTCATCGCGGTCGGCAACGCGTTGCAAGCACATATCACGACGCTGCAAGCCGACTATTGGAGCTTCAGCATCGCGCTAGCGTTGACGGGGATGGGCGCGTCCATGTTGTTCGTGCCGCTCTCTATCGCCGTGCTCGGCGGTACGACGCCTTCGGAGGGACCGAAAGCCGCGGCTTTTATCAACCTCTCGACACAACTCGGCGGCTCCGTCTCCATCGCCGCGCTTTCCGTCTATCTCGATCAGCGGCAGTATTTCCACGCCGTGATTCTCGGAGCGAACGCGACGCTCGGCAACGCGAACGTCGCCGCATTCCTTCAGGGCAACACGCTCGGTGCGCTGGCGGGACTCGTCAATTCGCAGGCGCTGATTCTCGCATACGCGGATGCCACGCTTGCAATTTCCGTCGTCTGCGTCGTCTGCGCGCCGCTCATCTTCATCATGCGCAAGCCCAAGAAGCCGGCCGGCCCGGTCGAGGTCGGACACTGAGTCTACGGGTGCGTCTGTGTCGCGCGTTTGAAAACGAACGCGATTCGCGTTCCGTCCGCAACGTTCGAGCGAAACACAATCGAACCGCCGGATCGCTCGACGGCCCGCTTAGCGATAGCGAGCCCGAGTCCGGAGCCTTCGACGTCGCGCCGGCTACCGCGAAAGAAACGGTCGAACGCTCGCGCGGCGTGCGCCGATTCCATTCCCGGACCCGTATCCGTCACCTCGAGTTCGACCGAGCCGGCCGTCACGCGTACCGATATGCCGATTGGGCCGTCGGTGTACTTCAGCGCGTTATCGAGCACGTTCGAGATGGCGTGTCGAACGTCCATCGGGTCGATGCGGGCGATCGCCGCGCTCGATGCGTCGACGCCGATCGCGCGATTCGGATGCGTGCGCGCGAGGGGGGCGATCACATCACGCGCCAGCGCGGCGACGTCGACGATGCGAGCCGCGGGTTCGGCATCGAATTCCCATTGTTCGAGAATCGTGAGTTTGTCGATCAATGAACCCATGACGGTCGTTTGTTGCGCCATCGACGTCAGAATGTGCTCGATCTCCCCACGACTCAGATGCTCGATCTCGGTGCGTAAGATCCCGACGAAGCCTCGAATGACGGTGAGCGGGGTACGCAATTGATGGCCGCCGTCCGCGACGAATTGACGCATCACCGCGTTCGCCCGAGCGCGCTCCGCGAACGCATCTTCGACCTGTCGAGCGGCCCCGTTGTACGCGATCGCGAGCGCACCGAGTTGCCGGCTTCCGTCGGTACGGACGATCTCCGTCGTAAAATCGCCGAGCGCAAAGCGCTCGAGCGCCCGCGTGACGTCGACGAGTGGGCGCATCGCGCTACGCTCGAACACGCGCGAGGCCGCGAGCGCGATCAGAACTGCTGCGACGAGCGCGCAGAGGACAGCCGGTAGAAAAGAGCGGACGTTCGCGACAAATTGCGGCCGGTCGATGTCGACGTTGATGTCGAAACGGCCGGCGTGCGTTCGTAGGGTCGCTAAGCCGAAGGCGGTTGCAAGACCCATCGTGAGCCGCGCGATCGATCCCGGTGCCTCGGGAAGCCGGCGGTCGGCGGGGGCGCGGACGACGATCGTCGCACGCGTGCCGCGCTCGCGAAGAACGGTCACTCTCGACCGTGCGTCCCCGAAAACGACGAGCAACGCAGGTTGGATGAAGCGTGACGCGATGCGACGCCCCGCTTCGACCGCGCCCGCGCGCGGTGGGAGTTCGCGCGCCGTCGCCGCCGCCTCGCGGAGTAAGAGGTCGGCATCGCGTCTGACGTGATCCGCGTACGTTCCGAACGCGTACAGCGCGATCGCGACGACGATCGCGACGAGCAACCCGCCGAACGCGAGCGTCGAAAGTGGAACGAGCCGCCGTCCCAGACCGAGCCGCATCAATCGTGGGAACTGAGCATGTAGCCCGAACCGCGCATGGTTCGAATCAATTTCACCTCTTCGCCGGCGTCGATTTTCGCCCGGAGATAGGAGATGTACGTTTCCACCACGTTCGGCACGACGTCTCGATCCACGCCCCAAACGTAATCGAGAAGCTGCGATCGTGTGAAGACGCATTCGGGCTGCTGGAAGAGCGTCATCAGCAAGTCGAACTCTCGTCGCGACAGCTGCACGCGGCGGCCCGACCGCATCACCACGTGCCGTAAAACGTCGACGCTGAGGTCGCCGTAGCGAAGCGTTTGCCGAATCTCGAGCCGCGGCCGGCGCAGCGCCGAGAGAATGCGCGCGACGAGCTCGTCGACGTCGAAGGGTTTCGCGAGATAGTCGTCCGCACCGCGCAACAGACCCATGACTTTGTCCTCGACCGCCGTTTTCGCGCTCACCATGATGATCGGGATCTCACTCACGCGACGGATCGCGGGGAGCAGCGAATAGCCGTCGATTTCCGGCAGCATCACGTCGAGCACGATGATTTCGGGATTCCAGGATCGTATCGCCTCGAGCGCAGCGCGACCGTCGGCGACCGTTCTGACGGTGAACCCGGCTTTCGTCAACCCGATCTGCAGCATGTCGCGGATCGCGAGCTCGTCGTCGACGACCAACACCCGCGACCCGATCGCTTCGTCCATGGCCCCATATCTTCGCAGTCGTTCCCGAGAATCCACGCCCGTTGCCGTTATGCCGTCACGGCGGGGCTGGTAAGCCGGGAGTGAGGCCACGTGATATGACGCCGGTGGCGAACTGGAGGTCGGCTTCACGAAGCGCGTAGTCGTAGCGTGCGTTCGCCGCGGCGATCGCCGCTTGCGTCCGTTCGAGCTCCGCCTGGCTCACGTCAACGATGGTATTGAGACCGATTCGATAACGCACGTTCGTATCGTGCAACGCGACGTTCGCCGTTTGCAGCAAGCGGTCGCTTACGGCGACGTTTCCGCGCGCCGTCTTGAGATCTTCATAGGCCACGCGCACGTCGCGGAGCAAACGGTTGCGCGCGGCGACAGTCGACTGGAACGCGGCGGCGGCGATATCGGCTGCTTCTCGCTTTTGTGCCGCGATCGATCCGCCCGTATAGATCGGTACCGTGAAATTGATCCCGGCGGCGGCATACGGCGACGGATAGGCGACGTTGGATTCCTTGTATGCGGAAGCGCCGAAAAAACCATAGCCATCGAGGGTCGGAGCGCTGAAACGGTTCGCCGCCTGCTGCCGAGCCACGGCGGCATCCCGTTCGGCTTGCGCCTGCAGGATGTCGGGATTGTTCGCTTCCGCTGCGACTTCGAGAGCGGTGAACGCCGGCGGGACCGGCGGGATCGTCCCGAGATCCGCGAGTCGGTAGATTGCGTATTCCGACGACCCGATCGCTTCGGTAAGCTCGGCGAACGCGTCGAGACGGCGGTTTTGCGCTTCCAAACCGAGTTGGTCCGCCGAAGCGACGTCGCGCTCCGCAATCGCGACGTCGAGCGTCGAGCGGAGCCCCGCGCGTTGCAGTGCCCGAGCCTGGCGCAAGAGCGTGCCTCGCTCGCTCTTCGTCTGATCCGCCACGACGAGCAGAGCGTTCGCGCGCAACACATCGAAATATGCCTGCGTCACCGTGAGTAAGACCGTGTCGCGCGTCCGATCGGCCGTGGCGGATCGCGCTCGGACGTCGAATTCCGCCGCCTGAACGAGGTCGCCGGTCCGCCCGAAGTCGGAGATGTATTGCGTGACGCCGACGCCGAGCGCCGTGCGCTGAATGATCGTCGGATCGGTGATGGCGTTATATGCCGCGATACGCGTTCCGCCCGGGGCGACGGCCGTCACGGCTTCTCCGTAGGCCTGTGGCAAGTAGCCGGCCCGCGCGATCTTCACGGCCTCGCTCGCCGCGAACTCGTCGAAAACGCTCGCCTTGATATCGGGGTGATTTTGCAGCGCGAGCGTCTCGGCTTGGACGAGCGTCAGGGGTGATGGCGGGACAGGCGCCGGAGGCATCCGAGCCGCTTCACCGGACCCCGTCGAAGCGACGGTAGCGCAAAGGAATGCGATCGTCGCTCGTTTCCGTCTCATGCCGCGCTCGCGCTTTTGCGTCCATGGACCAACACGAACGCGACCGGCACGATGAAGATCGTGACCAGGACGGAGACGGTCAGACCTCCGATCACGGCGCGAGCGAGCGGCGCGTACGCTTCGCTCCCGGCGCTCAACCCGAGCGACATCGGGATCAGCCCGATCACGGTCGCGAGTGACGTCATCAAGATCGGACGCAAACGCACGCGACATGCGACGGCGACGGCACGGCCGGCATCCGGCTCTTGCGTCTCCATGAGCCGGTGTGCGAATTCCACGATGAGGATGCTGTTCGATACGACGATCCCGACCATCATGACGGCCCCCATGAGTGACATCACGTTCAACGTCGTCCCCGTGAGGACGAGGAACGCGAGAACGCCTGCAATGCCGGGGGGCACCGCGAGCAGGATGATCAGCGGATCGACGAACGATCGAAACTGGGCGACGAGAACCAGATACACGAGCACGACCGCGAGCGCGAGGCCGATGCCGAAACTCGCAAGCGAAGCGTTCATAGCGAGCACCGAGCCACGTACCGCGATCCGTGTGCCCTCAGCCGAGGTCGTGCCGACGATGCTCGCAATCTGCGCTTGAAGCGCGCGCAGATTTTCAGTTTTCGGCGCCACGTAGATGTCGATGACGCGGCCGAGCTGGTTGTGGTTGACGACGGTCGGCGCCGTCCCGGGCACGACCGAGGCGACGGAATCCATCGTAACGGTTTTCGAAGCGTCGCTCGTGCCGCGCATCGGAATCGTTTTGAGATCGTCGAGCGAAGCGACTTGCGTTTCCGGCATCTGGACGCTCAGGAAGTACTGGTTCCCGCTCTTCGGGTCGATCCAGTAGCTCGGCGCGATCATCTGATCCGACGTCACCGCGGTGATGAGATTGCTCACGACGTCTTTTTCCGACATGCCGAGTTCCTGGGCATGGGCACGATCGACCGCAATGCGGAGCGAAGGCGCGTCGACGTCCTGCGGAATGAAAACGTCGCTCACATCCGAGAGGCGCGCGATGCGCCGCTCCATCGAACTCGCGACGGCATAATCCGCATCGAGATCGTTTCCTCGTACCTGGATGTCGACGGGCGCCGGAAGGCCGAGATTCAAGACGGCGTCGACGAGGCCGCCGGATTGAAAGTACGTCGTCAACTGGGGTAGTGCTTGATGCACGCGACGCCGTACCATATCCATGTATGCGTAGCTGCCGATTTTGTGATCCGCATTGAGGCTGACCTGAACGAAAGCCGTATGCGACCCGGTGTTGCTCGTGTAGATCGATGAGAATCCGGGCGTGACCCCGATATTCGAGGCGATGACGCCGAGATCGCCCGGGAGCACGGTCCGTCGAACGATCTCCTCGACTTCGGCGACGTAACGCGAGGTGATCTCGATGCGCGTACCGGTCGGCGCCTTGAGATTCATGACGAATTGACTCGGATCGGTGCGCGGGAAATAAGCGAGGCCGAGCAGTGGGACGACGATCGCGCTCGTGAGACAGGCGACGAGAAGCGTGGCGAGCGTCGCCGCGGGGCGGCGTAATACGCGGGTGACGAGCCTATCGTACCGTCGTAGAAGCGCCTCGAAGTAACGGTTGAACCACGCTGCGAATCGGACGCTTGCGGACGGCCGCGATTCGATGTGATGTGGCTCGAGCTTTAGGAAGCGCGCGCAATACAGCGGAACGACGGTCACCGCAACGACGTACGACGCAAAGAGCGAGAGGACGACGGCGAGGCCGAGGGCGGAGAAGAGATATTTGCTGACACCCGTCAACAACGTGACGGGGAAGAAAACGATCGCCGTCGTGATCGTTGCGGCGAGCACGGGGAGCGCGACTTCGGAGCCTCCGTTCTGTGCCGCTTCGCGCGGCGATTCGCCCTCTTCCATGTGACGGTAGATATTCTCGAGTACGACGACGGAATTGTCGATCAGCCGCGAGAACGCGAGGGCGAGGCCGCCGAGGATCATCGTGTTGATCGAACTTCCGCCCGCGGCGAGGATGATGAACGTCGCGAGCACCGATAACGGGATGGATAAGAACACGCCCGCGGTGGCTTTCGGGCTGGCGAGGAAAACGAGGATCATCAAGCCCGTCAGAACGAGACCGGTGAGCCCTTCCTCGATCAAGTTGGAAATCGCGTCTTTGACGAAAATCGATTGGTCGAAGACGACCTTAGCGACGAGAGTTTTCGGAACGTCGGTCACCCGCTGGATCGCACTCTTGACGCCGTCGACGATCGAGATCGTATTCGAGTCGCCCCCTTGCTTGAGGACCGGCAGATAAACCGACGGTTGACCGTCGATGCGAACGACGTTGGTTTGGATCGCGGCGCCATCTTGGGCGTGTCCGACGTCCGAAACGTTGACGATCTGGCCGTCGGCGGTCGCTCGCAAGGGCACGTCGTTAATGCGGTCGATGATGTCGATCTGGCTGTTTGTGAAGAGATTGTAGTCGTCGGGACCGATCTTGACGTCGCCGGACGGAAGGATGAGATTCGATTTGTTGACGGCGTCGGCCACGTCCATCACGCTCATGTGATACGCGTCGAGTTTGAGCGGATTGACGTACACCATGATTTGGCGATACTTGCCGCCGAACGGCTGCGGGACGGATGCGCCGGGAACGGTCGCGACCTCGTTGCGAACTTGATACTGGCCGAGATCCCGCAATTTTGCTTGCGAGAGACCCGGCGCTTTGAGCGTGATCAGACAGACCGGCAAACTCGATGCGTCGAACGGCAAAACGACCGGCGGTAAGGTGCCCGGCGGAAGCCGCCGGAGGTCCGCCATCGCGAGGTTCGAGACGCTCGTTACCGCAGCACTTTGATCGAGGCCGGGCTGGAAGGTGATCTTAATGAGGCTGACGCCGGGCAAGGAGCTCGACTCGATTCGAGAGATTCCACTTCCGAGCGTGAAGAAACGCTCGAAGGGGCCGGTGATGTCCTTCTCCACTTGTTCCGCCGGCATGCCGTTGTAGAACGTCGCGACGACGACGACGGGAATACCGATCGGCGGAAACAGGTCGACCGACATCGCAACGACGCTCTTGATGCCGATGATGCACACGAGCAAACATGCGACGATGACGAGGTAGGGATACCTGAGGGCAAACTTCGACATGCCGTCGCGCTACGCTCGCACTTGCGTAACGATTCTCGGGTGAACTTTCGCCCCGAGCGTATACGATGTTCGATCACCGATGAACACGAGATCGCCCACCTCGAGACCGCGCTCGATCTCCGTAAATTGCGGCGTTTGCAAACCAAGCGTCACGCCGCGTCGCTGTAGCGTGTCGTTCCGATCGACGACCCAGATGCTCGGCGACCCGCCGACGTCGATCGCCTGCGTGGGAGCGGCGATGGCATTCGATCGCGCGGCGAGAACGAACGTCGCCGTCGCGTACATGCCCGGCTTGAGATGCAGGTCGGCATTCGAGACGTCGATCTCCGTATGCATCGTTCGCGTCTCTTCGTGAAGATCGTACGAGAAGCGCGCCACGTGTTCGGGAATCGTTTCACTGGTTGCCGAGATCTTCACGCGAACGGGTAACCCCACGTGGACGAGGGGTACCATCGATTCGGGCGTCTCGACGATCAGCCGCAGCCGATACGTGTCCGAAACCTCGACGATCGGCAGCGCCGAACTACTCGTCGTCCCTTGCTCGATCAACGCGCCGGGATCGACGTACCGTTTCGTCACGACGCCATCGAAAGGCGCCGTGATGACGCTGTAGCCTTCGACGACGCCGGCCCGGTCGCGCTGATCCTGCGCCATCAGGTAATCGGCCTTCGCCTTATCTACGTCGGCTTGTGCGATCAAACCCGGATCTCGACGGTCGACGGAAGCGACGCGTTCGTAGTCCGACTTTGCCAGGCTATAAGCGGCGTCCGATTTGCTCAGATCTGCGGCTTGCTCGGGGAGCTCGAGTGTCGCCAGCGTCTGGCCCATGCTGACGTGACTGCCGTAATCGACGTCGATGTTGCGGAGATAGCCCGGCTCCTTCGCGTAGAGCTTCACGGATTGGTAGGGCGTGAGTTCGGCCGTCAACGACGTGCTCTGCTCCAGGTTACGGCGCACGATCCGCTGCACGGCCACCGTCGGGACGTCGGGCACCGCGGCCGCGTCGGCGCTCGGCTCGCCGCCCGCGGCGTCTGATCCGGGCCGAAAACGGAAGAACAATGCCGCCGCGGCGATCGCACAAATGAAGAAGATGAGCGTCAATCGACGGCGCGGATACGAAAGCAATGCGTTCATGAGCGCCGCCATTATAACCGTCGATCATGCCGCCCGACCTTTAAGATGAATGTGGAAAAACAGATGTTTTTCACATATTCGTTCTCAATGGGAGATGAAAAACGGCAGACGATCGTGGCGCAGGAGTGCTCGCGTCGTGCTTCCGAGAGCGATCTCGACCATCCGCGAGTGCCCGTACGCCCCGGCGACGAGGAGGTCGGCTTCGAGGCCCTCCGCACAACGCACGAGCACCTCGCTCGTTGCGACTCCGTCCGCCGGTACCACTTTGACCGCCGACGAGATCCCTCGCCGGGCGAGCATCGTTGCGAGCTCGCTGCCGGCATCGGCATGTTCGGACGAAGGCCGTGCGTGAGCGTCGATGACGACGATCGTCACGCGGTCCGCACGCTCGAGAAACGGGATTGCGTCGCCGACGGCGCGACGCGCAACGCGGCTGGAGTTCCAAGCGATCGCCACGTGTCGCGGTAGCCCGCGGGGCGGTCCGCCGGGCACGAGAATACCCGGCACGCCCGAGGCGAGAACGATAGCGGGCGACGTCCACGGCTGGCTCGTCGAATCGAATCCGAGGGGCGGCAAGACGAGAAGTTCCGCACCCATACACCTGATTGCGATGTCTTTCAGCGAGGCGTACAGCGGGACGTGGCGCCATGTCGATGAGAGGTCGTGCTCCGTCGCCCACGCTTCGAGGTCGCGGCGAAGGCCTTCGATGCTTTCCCTGGCAAGGTGGAAGTAACGGTCGATTGCGTCATCGATGCCTACGCCGCGCGAGAAGAGTACCGGTGCGTCCTCATCTCGAACGGCGCCGGGAACCGCATCGATGAAGATAGCTGCGACGTGTGCGCGAAACGCGAGTGCGACATCGCACGCGAACCCCAGACGCGCGCGAGATGCGCCCGTCTCGTCGAGCAAGACGGCGATCGTTTTTGGATCGCTACCCACGGCGTTCCTTCATAGCCGTACGATCATACTGCCTGACACGCCGCGTCGCATCAGAAATTCATCAGACGGCGCTCAGTTCATTCTCATTCGGACGTTCGTCGTCCACCGCTACGTCGACGTTTGCGACGCCTTGTCGTTCGGCATCCCTTCGTCGTCGAGCGCGTCGCCGCGCGTCACTTCCTCTTCGATCTGCAGACGCTTGAAATCGAGGTGCGTTTCGAGATGCCGGAACGTGGTGTTCTCGATCGTGCCGCGGTCGCGCATGCCCACGAGCGCGAGATGTTGGTCGGCGAGCAATCGCAGCTCCGCGCGATGGAAGTCGCGCACTTCTCCCGACTCGTCGTCGTCGAGGACGTGGCGCTCGTAGCGTTCGCGTAGCGCCCGCGCTTCGCGTTCCTCCGTGCGCCCGTCACGCACGCGCCGCTCGAGCCGCCGCAAGGAAAAGCGCGTGGCTTCCATCATCGCGGCATCCCGTTCGCTTTCGTCCGAACGCTCGTCGTCGGGAACCACGCCGAGGCGCTTTTGCACGTACGGCAGCGTCGCGCCCTGACCGACGAGCGTCGCGATGATCACGGCGAGCGTCAGAAAGATCAGTAGGCTGCGATGCGGGAACGGCGCGCCGTGCGGCCCGAGGAGCGGTATGGCGAGCGCGGCGGCGAGCGAGACGCCGCCGCGGAAACCGGCCCACGACGTGAGCGCGTAGTTGCGCCATTCGGGGACGTCCCGATCGCCGCGAGCGATCCGGTCGAGCGGGTACGACACGCCGAGGACCCAGACGATGCGGATGCCGATGACGAGCGCGCTGATCGACGCGGCCCAGAGGCCGAGCGTGGTCCACGCGGTTCCGTGCAGGTTCGCGATGACGTCGCGCGACTGCAGACCGACGAAGATGAAGATCGTCGTGTTGAGGACGAAGATCAGCACGGGCCACATGCCGCGGCTGAGCACGCGCGCGCTCGGTTCGAGCGACGGCGGCATGAAGCGGGCGGCATACAGCGCGCTCGTGACCGTGGCGAGAACGCCGGAAAACCCGAGATGCTGCGCCGGAATGTACGCGAGATATCCGGCGAGGAGCGACACGAGAACGTCGAGCATCGGATCGCGCACGACGCGGAGCACGCCGACGGTGACGACGCCCGCGACGAGGCCGAGCGCGACGGCAGCGACGCTGCCCCACACGAGTTGCCAGCCGGCCGCGAGCCACGAGAACGATCCTCGCGTGACGGCGTCGATCGCGACCGCGTAGAGCACGAGCGACGTCGCATCGTTGAGAAGGCTCTCGCCCTGCACGATCGCGACGACGCGCCGCGGAATCGCCAGTCGCTCCGCGATCGGCATGAAGGCGACTTCGTCCGTCGGGGCGACGATCGCGCCGAATGCGGCGGCCGCGCCCCACGGGAGATCCGGGACGAAGAAATGGATCAGCCCGGCGACGGCCGCCGTCGTCGCGAGCACGAGTCCGACGGCGAGCCGGAGGATCGGCGTCGCGAAGACGCGGAACGCGCGCGTCGGTCCCGTGTACGCTTCATTGTACAGCAACGGCGGCAAGAAGATCACGAGCACGATCTCGGGCGGGATCGAGATCCGCGGTACGAATGGGAGAAAGCCGAGAGCGATCCCGCCGAGCACGAGGAGAATCGGATAGGCGATGCGCAGCGCACGCGCCGCGACGACGAGCGGCACCGCTGCCATGAGCAGAACGACGACCAGCTCGAAATGCGACACGTTACGTCCTACCCCACGGCGGGGGGACTACCTGTCGATCGACCGGACGCGCGCGGCGACGAGACGGGCCGCGCTTCCGAGCGGTCCGACGATCAGGGCGCCGAGCATGCCCGCGAGCAGCATCGCGCAAAATGACAGAACATCGTGCATCATCATGACTCATCGGCAATTTCGAACGCGGCGTAAACGCATCCCGCCCGGCCCGCGCGGCTGGGAGGTCACGCAATTCTTCGGCAATGGCGATTTCGCGAAGACGCTCGACTTCCTGACGCGGCAAGCGCGCGAGCACGGGCCGATCCTTTCGTTCAGGCTGCTCGGCCGGCGCATGTACGTGCTCGACGATCCCGCGCTCGTCCGCGACGTGCTCGTCGTCAAACAGCACGCGTTCGCGCGTGCGACCGGAGCCGCGCTGTTGCGCGAGATCGTCGGCACGAGCGTGCTCACGGCCGAAGAACCGCTGCACCGCGCGCGCCGTCGCATGTTGCAGCCGGCGTTCGGTCGCGCGCAACTCGCGACGTACGGTGCGGTCATGGCGGAAGAAGCCCGGATCGCACGCGACGCGCTCGCACCGGGGGACGTGGTCGACGTCGGCGACGCGATGACGCGATTGACGCTCGCCGTGACGGGGCGCACATTGTTCGGCGCCGACGTCGGCGAGCACGCGACGGCGATGAGTGCGGCGCTCGCGCGCGCGATGGCCGACGTCTCGCGACTCGGGCCGCTGCTCGAGGTCTTGCCGCCGTGGGCCGGCGCCGTGCGCCGGCGTCTGCCGCTGCCGTCGAACCGGACCTTCGCGCGCGCCCGTCGCGAACTCGGTGCGATCGTCGCCTCCGTCGTCGCCCGCAGGCGCGCGGACGAGCGCGAGAACGACCTCCTCGCGCTCGCACTCGCCGCGCGCGACGACGACGGCTCGCGGTTCGACGATCGCGCCCTTGCGGACGAACTCGCGACGCTGTTGCTCGCGGGTCACGAGACGACCGCGACGGCGCTCTGCTGGACGTGGTACGTGCTCGCGTCGCACCCGCGCGTCGAAGCGGCGTTGCACGCCGAACTCGACGCGGTGCTCGGCGCTCGCGATCCGGAGCCGGACGACGTCGCGCGCCTCCCGTACACGAGCGCCGTGTTCGCCGAGACCTTGCGCTTGTATCCCTCCGCTTCGGCGTTCGGACGGCGCGCGCTCGAGCGCTGCGAACTCGGCGGATACACGATCGAGGCCGGCGCCTGCATCGTCATCAGCCCGTACGTGATCCATCGCAATCCGCGCTATTTTCCCGAACCCGAGACGTTCCGTCCGGAGCGATTCCTCGGCGAAGGACGCCCGGAGTTCGCATATCTGCCGTTCGGCGGCGGCGCGCGCCGCTGCATCGGCGAGGCTTTCGCGCGCATGGAAGGCGTACTCGCGATCGCGACCCTCGCCCGGCGCCTGCGATTCGAACGGCTGGACCCGCTCCCGGTGGCCATCGGCACGGCGACGCTGCGGCCCGCGCGCCCGATCCGCGTTCGGGTGTGCGAGCGGAGCCCCCGCGTCGATTGCTCGTCAGCTGGGTAGCGTCGAAAGATGGAACGACGCGAACTCGGCCGCAGCGGTCTCCGTGTTTCGGCACTGGGTCTCGGCTGCATGGGAATGTCCGAATTCTACGGAGCGACGGACGAGGCGGAAGCGATCGCGACGATCCATCGTTCGATCGAGCTCGACATCACGTTCCTCGACACCGCAGACATGTACGGCAGCGGTGCCAACGAAGAACTGGTCGGCCGCGCGATCGCCGGTCGTCGCGACGACGTCGTGCTCGCGACCAAGTTCGGCAACGTGCGCGGTCCGAACGGCGAGTTTCTCGGCGTCGACGGTCGCCCCGACTACGTGCGCGACGCCTGCGAGGCGAGCTTACGTCGCTTGCGCGTCGATACGATCGACCTCTACTACCAGCACCGCGTCGATCCGAAGGTTCCGATCGAAGAGACGGTGGGTGCGATGAGCGAACTCGTCACCGCCGGAAAGGTCCGGCACCTCGGGCTTTCGGAGGCGGCGGCCGCGACGATTCGCCGCGCGTACGACGTGCACCCGATCGCCGCATTGCAGACCGAATATTCGCTCTGGACCCGCGACGTCGAAGCGAACATCTTGCCGACCGTTCGCGAGCTCGGCATCGGCTTCGTCGGGTACAGCCCGCTCGGCCGCGGCTTTCTCACGGGTGCGTTCGCGAAGCCGGACGACATTCCGGACGGCGACTACCGGCGCAACAGCCCACGCTTCCAAGGCGACAATTTCTTCAAGAATCTCGCACTCGTCGACGTCGTCGCCGACGTCGCGCGCGCGATGAATGCGACACCCTCGCAAATCGCGCTCGCGTGGCTGCTGTCGCGCGGCGACGACGTCGTCCCCATCCCGGGCACGAAGCGCGTGACGTATCTCGAGGAGAACGCCCGCGCCGTCGATCTGCGGCTCGCGCCGGACGACGTGGAGCGAATGGAGCGCGCCTTCGCTCCGGATGCGACGGCGGGCACGCGCTATCCCGAAGCGGCGATGGCGGCCCTCGATCGCTGACGTGCGCGCGTTCCTCGTCGCCCTCGTCTGGCTCGCGTGTTGCGCCGCGACGAGCGTCCCGTCGAATCTGCACCTGTCGCTGACCACGCGCGCGTTGACGTTCGATCACGACGGCCGCATCGTGTCGACGGCGATCGTCTGCCCCGGCTACGAGTTCGATCAGTTCGGGACGACCGGGCCGCGTTTTTCACCCGACAATCATTGGGTGCTCGTCGACGTGAAGGGCCCGTTCACGCCCGGCAACGTGCCGCGCACGCACGCGCTCGTGGAGGTCACGAGCGGCCGCATCGTGCTCGCGCCGAATTTTCAAACGTATCTCGGCATTCCGCCGTCGCTCGAACCGATCGCGTGGGCGAGCGGCCAGCGCGCGACCGTCGCGTATCCGAATGGGAAGTCCGCGCCGATCCACGATCCGCCGCTCCGGGCGCTGCCGGCCGAACGCTGCGGCGCGGGAACGCCGACTACTGCGGGCGGAGCCGCCACGCCGGCGCCCGCGACGTCCGCCACGCCGTTTCCGTTCTGAGCGCTCGCCGTGCTCGACTTCGGCGACATGAGGACGGGCGCCGCGTTCGATCGCTTGTTCCGGACCGTTTTGCTCAAAGGCGCGTTCGTCGCGTCGCACGTCTCGCGCGTGCGCGTTCCGCGGACGTTCCTGATCGACGTCGTCGGGGGCGAGCGCGCGGGGCGGTATGACGACGTCGGCGACGCGGCGCGAGTGCTCCGGCGCGACGACGGTTTGTTTTACGCTCGCATCGATCTCGCCGTCGGTATCACGGGCGAGCGAGGCCGGGCGATCGCCATCGTTGCCGACGAGCGGCCGGTCCCGTTCGACGCTACGTGGAATTCACCGAAGGGCTATGGGCCGTTCAGGCTCGTGCGCGTACGTCCGGAGTGGGATGGGTCGGTCGACTATGGGTGACAGCACGCGCAGCGCGGGCGGCGGCCGTTCCGCGAAGCGACCGGTCGCGTTCGTCGCGCGCGCCGCGCGTCGCCACGCCGTCCGACGTTCCAAAGCCGGACGTGTCGGCGTCGCGAGCGGTGACCCAATGCCGGTTCGAGCAGCAACATAACGGTGCTCCTTACAGCGAAATGCTTCGGCACCGCTTTTTCAAAAACTTACCGACTAAAGCGAAACTTTGCAATTCGCCGGAACGGCGCGTAACGCGTGCGCATCGGCATCGACCTCGGCGGGACCAAAATCGAGATCGCGGCGCTCGATCGCGACGGTGCGACGGTCGTCCGGCGGCGCGTGCCGACCCCGCCCGCGGACTACGCGGCGACCGTCGCACGCATCGGGGAGCTGGTCGAATCCGTCGAACGCGAACTCGGTGAGGCCGGCACCGTAGGCGTCGGAACGCCCGGCTCGCCGTCGCCCGCGACGGGCCTGATGCGCAACGCGAATAGTACGGTCCTCAACGGAATGCCGTTGATCGCGGATCTCGAGCGGCGCCTCGCGCGACCGGTCCGCATCGAAAACGACGCGAATTGTTTCGCGCTCTCCGAAGCGTCCGACGGGAGCGCCGCGGGCGCGCCGTGCGCGTTCGGCGTCATTCTGGGGACGGGCGTCGGCGGCGGCATCGTCGCGAACGGCGCGATCGTGCGTGGTGCGAACGGCATCGCGGGCGAGTGGGGCCACAATCCGCTGCCGTGGCCGAAGCCGGAAGAGCTTCCGGGCCCGCGTTGCTACTGCGGAAAAGACGGGTGCATCGAGACGTTCCTTTCGGGCCCGGCGTTCGCGCGCGACCATGCGGCCGGCGGCGGTGCGCCGCTCGATGCGGCCGCGATCGTCGCGGCGGCGGACGCGGGCGATCCGGCGTCCGTCGCGTCCTTCGAGCGCTATCTCGATCGCGCGACGCGCGCGTTCGCGGCGGTGATCAACGTGCTCGATCCCGACGTCGTCGTGCTCGGCGGCGGGATGTCGAACGTCGCGCGGCTCTACGACGCCGTGATGCGTCGCCTTCCGGCGTACGTCTTTTCGGATAGCGTCAGTACGCGCGTCGTCGCGGCCGCCCACGGCGACTCGAGCGGGGTCCGTGGCGCCGCATGGCTGTGGCCCGCGACGTAGAAGCGGCGAGGATGCAGAACGTCGTCGAACTCTTGCGTCTGGAATCGCCGGCTCCGCGGCCGCAATCGCTCGCGTTCGACGGAACGGTGTTGTGGATGGGTTCGCGGGCCACGCGCCGGGTGTACGCGCTCGACCCGGCGACGTGGACGATGCGCGACGAAGCCGCGGCGCCCGGCACGCCGTGGGGCATGACCGTCGTGGGCGACGAGTTGCGCGTCGTGTGCGGCGAAACCGACGACGACAATCGGATCATCCGGCGCTTCGTGCCCGGTCACGGCTTCAAAACGCACGCGGGCATCCCGTGCCCCGACGACACCGGATCGCAGCTATCGTACGACGGCGAACGCCTGTATCTCAGCCAATGGTACAAGGAGCGTATTCTCTCGCTCGACGACGACGGTCGCGTCGGTACCACGATCGACCTCGGCCATCAGATCGTCGGCCAAGTGGTCGTCGGCGGCCGCTTCTACACCGTCACGACCGACGAGGAATCGAGCGACGACTATTTTCTCACGCGCGTCGACGCGCGGGGCGCGCAGCCGGTGATCGAGACGATCGCGCGCATCGGCTTTTCGGCGCGCGCGCTCGCGTACGACGGCGAGCGTTTCTGGACGAATCACCGCGAAGCCGATCGCATCGTCGCGTTCACCGCGGACGGTGCGTTCGCCTAAGACGCGTGCTGCGGCACGGCCTCGTGCGACTCGAGCGGCTCGTTTTTGAACACGCGGAAGAGCAACCACAGTGAGGGCACGAGGAGCACCGACCCGCAGGCCACGAGAACGAGGAACGCGCGAAGCGTCTCCGGCGGCGCGGCCGCCTGCACGTACGTGAGCTCGCCCGGTATGAGATACGGCGCCTGCGACGCGTACCAGCCGACGAGAATCGCGACCGTCTCGATGCACACGGCGATGCGCGCGAACTGGTAGCGGCGAAACCAAAGGCAGCCGACGACGACGAAGCCGAACGTCATCGCGACGCCGATGCCGGGGAGCGACTGCGGGCGTTTGAGCGCGGCGAAGACGTCCGGCGCCGTCGCGTACGCGACGCCGAGAGCGACCGCGCCGATCGCGGCGAGCACGATCGTCACGATCATGCCGCGGGCCCGGAAATCTTGCCGTACCGGACCGCGCACCTCGCACGTCAGGAACACGGCGGCGAGCTGCGCGCAGAGCGCGACGGCGAGACCGCCCACGGCGAGCGCGAACGGGGACGTCCATGCGAAGCGGCCGACGGTGAGTCCGCCGACGCACGTCCCGAAGAAGAAGGGCGAGACGATGCTCGCGATGCCGAAGACGTGTCCCCACGCCTGCGAGAGCCGCACGGCGCGATTGGCCTGCGAGCGGAACGCATAGGCCGCTCCGCGCAGGATGATCCCGACGAGAACGAACGTGAGCGGTACGTAGAGGCCGATCGAAACGGACGCGAACGCGGGCGGAAAACACGTGAAGAGCAGGACGATCATGAAGATCAGCCAGACGTGATTCGTCTCCCACACGGGCCCGATCGCGTGGCCGATGATGTCCTGTTGCTGCTGGCGACGCGGCCCGGTCGCGAGCACGTCCCACACGCCGCCGCCGAAATCGGCTCCGCCGAAGATCGCGTACAGCGCGATCGCGACGACGGCGACCACGGCCACGAGCGTGACGGCGGGGATGCCGCCCATCAGCCCGGCCGCGCGACGGCGCCGGCCGGCGGTTCGATCTTCTCGTCCGTGCGGATGCGGAGCAGCAGCCACGCGAGGGTCGTCGCGAGCACGAGATAGAGCAACGTGAACCCGTAGAACGCGACGTCGAGCGACGGCGCCGTCGTCACGGCGTCCTTCGTGCGGAGAAACCCGGTCGCAATCCAGGGTTGGCGTCCGAGTTCGGTCACCATCCAGCCCGCTTCCATCGCGACGAAGGCGAGGCCGCCGCCCGCGACGAGCGCCCGCGCGAGCCACCGGCCGGGCGACCTACGGCCCGCGCGCGTCGCGATCGCCCACCAGGCGGCGAGGAGCAAGAGCGTCGACCCGCTGCCGACCATCGTGTCGAAGCAGAGGTGCACGGGCAACGGATTCGGTTCGTCGGCTTGCGGAAACGCATCGAGTCCGCGAACCGGCG
>CAJCIN010000161.1 GCA_903970385.1 Rhodospirillales bacterium
TCCGATGTTCGTTTGGCCGTTTCACCGGGGTCACTCATAGCGGAGGGCCTCGATCGGGTCGAGGCGCGCGGCGCGGTATGCCGGGTACGTTCCGAACAGCAGCGTGACGAGCGTCGCGAAGCCGACCGCGATCGCGATCGATTGGAACCACGGGAGCGCCGGGACCACGCCCGAGATGCGGACGAGCGCGAAGCGATCGACGAGTTCGCCGATCGAGACGCCGATCAAGAGACCGATGCCGCAGCCGACGAGCGACAGCAGCAACGCTTCGATGAAGAATTGGGCGAGGACGGCGAAGCTGGTCGCGCCGATCGCCTTGCGCACGCCGATCTCGCGCGTGCGCTCCGTGACGGAGACGAGCATGATGTTCATGATGCCGATGCCGGCCACGACGAGCGAGACGGCGCCGATCAATGCGACGACGAACGTCAGCGCCGTGAAGATGCCGTCGACCGACGACGAGAACGATTTGCGGTCGAAGGTCTGATACTCGGCGCGACCCTGCTTGACGCTCTTGAAATACGCGACGACGTCTTTCTCCGTGTCGGCGATCGCGTTCGCGTCGCGCACGATGAAGCGGCCGGCGAAGAGCGGCCGCGAGCGGAGATACTCTTGCTCGTACGTGGTGTACGGGATCGCGACGTCGCCGCCGAAGTTGACCGGCACGATCCCCTGCGTCGGCGGACCGCGCACGCCGACGATGACGAAGCGCCGTTCGCCGACGCGCAGGCTCTCGCCGACCGGGTTCTCGCCGCCCGGGAAGAGTCGGACGTACGCCGCGTTCGTCAGCACGCACACGTGCCCGCTCGTCGCGACGTCGTCGTGCGAGAGGTTGCGGCCGAAGACGAGCGGCACGGAAGCGAAGCTCACGTCGGCATCGCTCGAGAGCGCGAGGCGCGCGTGGTGATGGCCGGTCGACATCGTGCGATCGACCGATCCCGCCGGCATCGCGACGAGGATGTTCGCAAAGAGCTGCTTCGTTCGTTCGATGTCGCGGTACTTGATGGCCGCCTTCGAGAAGTCGCCTTGCCGCGCGTTCGGAAACACGAAGAAGCTTTGGTCGTTGAGCGTTCCGAGGACGCCCGACACGGCGCCCGACATCCCTTTGCCGAGAATCTGGATCGCAATGACGGCGGCGACGCCGATGATGAGCCCGAGGATCGTCAGCAGCGAGCGCAGCTTGTTGCCGAGCAGCACGCCCGTCGCCTCGGAGAAGAACGCGCCGATCACGAGCGCAGCGCTTCGATCGGATCGAGCTTGCCGGCGCGAATCGCGGGATACGTGCCGAAGACGACGCCGACGAGCGTCGAGAAGCCGACCGCCACCGCGACGATGGCGAGCCACGGGATCGGCGCCGGACCGAGCAGCGTCGCGACGAAACTATACGCGACGAGCACGAACAGCACGCCGAGCACCATGCCCGTGCCGCCGCCGAGCAGGGAGAGGATCACGGCCTCCATGAGAAACTGCGTCGAGATGTCGCGCGCGCTGCCGCCGATCGCCTTGCGGATGCCGATCTCGCGGGTGCGCTCCGTGACGCTCACGAGCATGATGTTCATCACGCCGATGCCCGCGACCACGAGTGCGACGCCGCCGATCGCGGTCAGCGCGTAGCCGACGACTTCGATCGTTTTCTCGAACGCGCCGAGGAACGCGAGCGCGTCCTGCACGTCGTATTTCGCGTCGGGTCCGTGCAGCCGGCGAAGCGTGCGGACGACGGACGTCCGCACGTCGTCGAGCGACGCGCCGTTGTTCGGATAGACCTGCAGCGAATCCACGGGGCCGGGTGCGATCTCGCTGAACGTCGAGTAGGGGATCTCGATGTAGTCGGATTGCCCGACGTTGCTGAAGATGCCGGCTTTGAGATCGTCGTACACGCCGATCGTGCGGAAGCGAACGCCGTTGATCCGTACGACCGCGCCGAGCGCCTGCCCGGAGCCGAAGAGGCGCCGCTCGAGCGATTGACTCATGAGCGTCACGTGCGCGGCCGTGGCCACGTCGTTCGCGTCCATGCGGCGTCCCTCGCGCAACGTCAGCGTGTCGAGCACGACGCCCGTCTGACTCGACACCGCGCCGATGTAGTCGACGCCGTTCGCTTTGATGTGATAGTTGCGTTGCACGGTCGGAAACGCGTAGCGGATGACGGCGGGATCGTCGGCGACGACGACGGCGCCGTCGCGATATTGGATCCGTGCCGCGGCCGGATCGTCTTGCTGCTCGTCGACCGAGACGAAGAAGCCCGGATTGCCGAAGGCGTCGAGCGAGCTCGTGATGCCGCCCGACGCCGCCTTCCCGATACCGAGCACGGCGATGACCGACGCCGTGCCGATGATCATCCCGACCATCGTCAGGATCGATCGCGCGCGGTTGCGCCACAACGCCTCGAGCGCCTCGAGCGCGTACGCGCCGAACCGGCTCGCGGTCACGGGCCTCCGGGAGAGGCCGTGTCGCCGGGCGTCGCGGTCGGTGCGAGCGTCACGGCGGTGTTCGCGACGACGACCGGATTCTTGTCGGAGACGACGAGATCGCCGTCGTGAAGTCCGCGCGTGACGACCGCACTCGTGTCGTTCTCCGTTCCGACGGCGATGTCGACGCGCTCTGCGCGGCCGTCCTTGACGACGTAGAGGTAGCTGCCGCGGGCGTCGCGTCGCAGCGCGTCCGTCGACACGGCGAGCACGTGCGGCTCGTCGTGCGTCACGATGTCGACGTCGACCGTCATGCCGTCGCGCAAGAACGGCAGGCGCCGCTCGAGCGCGATCGTCGTGACGACTTGCCGCGATGTGTTCGACGGATCGTCGGAGCGCTGCGCGATCGGCGAGATCGCGACGATGTGTCCCGGCAACGTCGCGCTGCCGAAATCCTCACCGCCGACGATCGCCTTCTGGCCGATCGCGAGACCCGCGACGTCCTGTTCGTCGACCTTCGTGCGGACGACGAAATCGCCGCTCGCGGCCATCGTGAAGAGCGCCTGGCCAAGCGTGACGGCGTCGCCCGGTTGCAGCGGCCGCAGCGTGTCGTTCGGCTGCGACGCGACGCTCTCGATGACGCCGTCGAACGGCGCAGTGATCGTCAGGTGCGCGGCTTGATCCCGCGAATACGCGAGGTCCGCGTCGGCGCGGTTTGCATCCGCGCGGGCGGCCTGCAGATCGCCCGCTTTCGATTGCGCGGCGTTCGCTTTCGCGGCGGCCAGCTGCGCTTCGGCTTGTCGCAGCGCGTCCTGCGCCGAGGTGACGCGATCGCGCAGCACCTGCGTCTCGCGCGTCAACGTCCCGCCGAGGATCTTGCGTTCGCGATCCGCCTGAGCGTACGACGCCTGAGCCTGCTCGTAGCGCGCCTGACTCTGCAGCAACGCGTCGCGCGACACGCCCTTGTTGTCGAACAGAAACTGGTCGGCGTCGTACGTGCGCTTGGCTTCGCGCAAGTCGGTCGCCGCCTTCGCGAGCACGGTGTCCGCGCTCAGGCGTTGTTCCTCGGCGGTGCTCCCGCCGTAGCCGAGCCCGGATTGCGAACCCGATTCCAAGTCTTGCTGCGTCTGCGTGAGCTGCGAACGCGCGGCGACGACGGCCGCCTCGGCCTGCACGATCGCGGAGCGATTCTGTTCGGGGAGCGACGCGTTGATCTCCGCGACGCTCTGCACTTTGCCTTGCGCCGCGCTCGACGTGTCCTCGGCATCGCGCACGTTCGACGAGATCTGCTCGTTCGCGAGCGTCGCGAGCGTCTGACCCGCGTGCACGTGGTCGCCCGCGCGAACGCCGATGCTCGCGATGTTCGCGGTGACGCCCGCGGGAATCGTGACGGTCCGCGGAAGCTGCACGACGCCCGTCTCGGGAAGCTTCGTGCGAAACATCCCGTACGTGACGCGTTCGAGTTTCGCGGGCACGGCGCTCGAACCGCTCGATCCGCGAACGATGGCGACGACGATCGCGAGCGCGACGACGGCTCCCGCGACGATGATGACGAGCCGGCGATTCATAGTCCTCGCAAATCTGCGGCGGCGGCCGCGTTCGGGGGAGCGAGCGCGGTGCGGAGTCGGATGAAGGCCGTGACGTATGCGACGCGTGCGCTCACGAGATCGAGCTCGGTCGAGAGCGCCGTCTGCTGCGTCTGCGTCACGTCGGTGAACGAGATCAGGCCGTTCTTGTACTGCAATTGCGAGATGCGCGCGGATTCCGCCGCAGCGCGCTCGCTCAACTTCGCGAGGCTCAGCTTCTCCGCGGCGGCGGCGAGATTGCGCTGGGCGGCGTTGACGTCGGCTTGAACCGTGTCGTACGCGTTGTAGAGCGATGCGAGCGACGATGCGATCTGCGCGCGCGCGGCGTGATGTTGCGCGGCGCGCTGACCGTAATCGTAGAGCGGGATGTTGAAGGTCGAGACGATGTTGAATTGCCAGAAGCCCGGCATGTGCCGGTCGACGGCCGGGATCAGCGTCGGCCCGGGGATGATCTGGCCCGGAAAGAGTTTCTGTTCCGCCTCGTAGCTCGCGAGCGCGGCCGCGTTGCTCGCATCGATCTGCTGTTGCTCGAGCACGAAGTTCGTCGGCGACACCTGGCTGCCGAACGATCCGTTTACGGCGACGGTCGGGCGCAGGTCGGAGTCGACCGACGCATCCGTCAGCTGCGACGCGGCGAGCGCGGCGCGCGCCTCCGAGATCTCGGGCCGGTTCATCTTCGCGATCGTGCCGAGCTCGTCGAGCGGCGTCGTCGGCACGGCCGGTTCGGGCGGCACGTCGGGCACCGCGAACTGCGTGTCGGACGGCGCGCCGATCTGCACGGCGAGCGCTTCGCGCGCGTTCGCTTCGTCGGTCCGCGCCTGCACGAGCGTGGCTTGGCTCCGTTCGACGGCCACCTGCGCGCGCAGCACGTCGACGCCCGCGACGCGGCCCACGCGCTCTTCCGCCTGCGCCGTCGCGAGCAGATTCTGCTGGTAGCGCAGGTCGCCGACGTCGACGAGGACGGTCTCGCGGTTCGCGGCGAGCGCGAAGAACGCGTTCGAAACGGCGATCACGGTCTGTTCTTCTTGGCGTTGCAATTCGAACTTCGCGTTGTCGACCTGCCGCTTCGCCTGCTGCGCGTTGATCTGCGCGGTGCCGTTGAAGAGATTGTAGGTGGACGAGAGCTGCGCCGTGTTCTCGGAGAAATTGCCCGACGGGCTCACGCCGAACTGCGCGAGCGAGCCCGCGGAATTACTCTGCTTCTGGATTTGATTCTGCAATTCGCCCGCGAGCGCGGGATACTCGGCCGCGCGCGCCTTCGTGAATTGTGCGTCGAGATTGAGAACGGTGGCGCGCTCCGCGAGCAGCGCCGGCTCGTGCGTCAGCGCGAACGAGACCGTCGCGTACGCGTCGAACGGCGCGCCGGCGCCGGGCGTACCCGGGGCGTGCTTCGGATAGACGCCCGGCACGAACACGGGCGGCGGCGCGGGCGACGCCTGCGCCATGCCCTGCAGCGTGCCGCCGAGCGGTCGCGGGGACGGGTCGGCGAGAGCGGGCGGCGCCGCCACCGATAACCAAACGGCGGCGAGGGCGACGGCGGGGCGGAGCGGCATTCGTGCGATCACGTCAGTTGAAGATGGCGAGGACGAGCGCGATGGCGAACGCGACCGAAATCGCCGTACCGAATTTGACCGGGGTGGTCGCGGCGAAGCCGAACCCGAGCAAGATCGTCGACCAGATCGTGAAGACGTCGAAGTGCGCGAGGAAGGCGGTCTCGCGCGGATTGTTCCCCGCGGAGAAGATGGCGAGGTTGTCGGGCAACGCCACGTCGACCGCGCGAAAATCCGCGAAGGACGCGGGCGGGTGGATCGCGACCGCGATCCCTCCGACGATCGCGCCGATCGCCGTCGGCATCAGACAGTTCGCCGCGAGCGAGAGATAGACGCGATACGACGTGTCCTTCCCCTTGTAGCGGGCGATGATCGTGAGGACCGTCGCGGTCAACCCGATCGAGAAGAGCGGCGAGAACACTTGCTCTGCGACGTTGACCGACACGAAGCTGCGCATGTCTTCCGCGATCTTGGCCGCCGGTTTGCCCACGTCGTCGAGCAGCGCCGGGGAGGCGAGGACGACGTGCGACACCGCCGGCAGCGTCAGGGCGAGCGATATGCCCCCGCAGACGACGAGGATGGCGTACGCGAGCAGCCACTCCGGGGTCGCCGGTATTTCGGCGAACGCACGAGCCGGCGCGATCAGCGTCTCGATCGGTAACCGGAGCCCGCGCCCCGGAGCCTGCGCTCCGGGCGAATCGGGAGTGGAAAGTCTCACGACCCCCGGCTTTCGCCTTCACGGAGCCCAATGCTTCGCAGCTACTCGCGGAGCAGCTCGTCGACCGAGAGGCGGTGCTCGATCGCGTCGGCGGCCCGGTCGAGGTGCTGCGCGCGCAGCTCGAGGAGCCGCATCCGGAGGTAGGCGGCGAAGCGCCGGCGCGCTCGAAGCGAGTAGAGTTCGCCCGCGCGGACCGTGCGCGGAGGAGGCGGGGAGGCCTTCGGGGACGCCGTCGCCGGAGCCGTCCGGGCGGAAAGAGTCAGCGCGGCAATCGCAACGAACCCTCTCATTGAAACACTTACGAGCATGGTAGGCCTCCTTCGGAGGCTCCTTCACGCCGACGGCCGCCCGCGACAAGGGGCGGCATCCCCGAAAGACGTTCTTGAATCATCGCAACGGTAACGGCCGCTCGTCGGCCGTCGCGGAACTCGTGGTGGCGAAACCGCCGAACGAGCCTTATGTCCGCATCGTCCCCCTCGGCGGGTGCGGAGAGATCGGCCGCAACATGACGGTCATCGAGACCCGCGACGACATCGTCGTCGTCGATTGCGGTCTCATGTTCCCCGACGACGAGATGTTCGGCGTCGACGTCGTCATCAACGATTTCTCGTATCTCCGCGAGCACCGGGACAAGTTCCGCGCGCTCCTCGTGA
>CAJCIN010000162.1 GCA_903970385.1 Rhodospirillales bacterium
AGCGTCGGGATCGGTTTGACGCTGACGCGCAGGACGATGTCTTGGCCGTTCGAGATGCCGCCCTCGATGCCGCCGGCGCGATTCGAACCGCGCGCGACGTTTCCGTCTTCGAGCGTGAAGACGTCGTGCGCGCCCGAGCCCGGCAGCGACGCTACGTCGCGCCCCGCGCCGACCTCGACGGCCTTGACCGTCTGCATCGCCATCAGCGCGCCCGCCAAGATGCCGTCGAGCCGCGTGTCGGGTTGACGGTTCGAGCCGACGCCGACGGGCACGCCGGTCACGCGCACGGTGAACGTGCCGCCGAGCGTATCGCCAGCGGCCTTCGCCGCATCGATCGCGGCGATCATCGCGCGTTCGCTCTCGGGGTCGGGACACCGCACCTCGCTCGCGTCCGTCCGCCGCGCGTCGACGTCGGCGATGTCCCGCGCGACGACGGACCCGATCTGCGAGACGTGCGCCGTGGTCGTGATCCCGAGCGCCTCGAGGAATTGCGCGCAGATCGCGCCGAGCGCGACGCGCATCGCCGTCTCCCGAGCGCTCGCGCGCTCGAGCACGTTGCGCAGGTCGCGCTGGCGATACTTGAGCGCGCCCGCGTAATCCGTGTGGCCGGGCCGCGGATTGGTCAGCGGCTTCCCGGCGCCGGTCAGCGGATCCATGAGCGCGCGAACGTTCTCGAAATCCGCGTTGCGGACGAGGATCGCGAGCGGCGATCCGAGCGTCGTGCCGCCGCGCAATCCGGCGAGGAACTCGACGCGATCCGTCTCGATCTTCATGCGTCCGCCGCGGCCGTAGCCGCCTTGGCGCGCGCGCAGGGTCGCGTCGATCTTCGCCACGTCGAGGGCGAGATGCGCCGGCAACCCGTCCAAGATGCCGACGAGTGCGGGCCCGTGCGATTCGCCGGCGGTCAGGTAACGGAACATCGCACCTCACGTTCGGCGTGCGGCGCCGCAAGTCCGGGGCCGGGGGCCTCGCGCGCGGACGGCGCGAAGAAAACGGCCATGACCCGTGTGCGCGTCGACGCCGTCATGCTCGAAGCGCGGGCCGCGATGCTCGCGAAGCGTTCGATCAAAGCGAGTTCCAAACGCGCGGGCATCGATCTCGCGATCGCCTGCATGGATCTCACGACGCTCGAGGGCAAAGACACGCCGGAGAAGGTACGCGGGCTGTGCGCTCGCGGCATCGCTCCGGCGCCGGGCGCCCCGAGCGTGGCGGCGATCTGCGTCTACCCGAATCTCGTCGCGACCGCGGCGGCCGCGCTCGCGCGTTCGAGCGTCAAGGTGGCCTCGGTCGCGACCGCCTTTCCGAGCGGCCTGTCCCCGCTCGCGACGAAATTGCGCGAAACGGTCGATGCCGTCGCCGCCGGTGCCGATGAGATCGACATGGTCATCGATCGCGGGCTGTTTCTCGCGGGCGAGCACGGGCGCGTCCACGACGAGATCGTCGCGGTCAAGAGCGCGTGCGGCCCGGCGTCGCTGAAGGTCATCCTCGAGGTCGGCGAACTCGGATCGTACGAAGCGATCCGCCGGGCGTGCGACATCGCGCTCGCGGCCGGCGCCGATTTCGTCAAGACGGCGACGGGCAAGCTGCCGATCTCGTCGACGCCGCCGATCGCGCTACTGATGTGCGAGTCGATCCGCGATCACGCGCACCGCACGGGCCGCGAGGCCGGGCTCAAACTCGCGGGCGGCATCCGCTCGACGAAATCGGCGCTCGGCTATCTCGCCCTCGTCAACGAGACCCTCGGTGCCGCGTGGCTCGCGCCCGGTCGCTTTCGCATCGGCGCATCCTCGTTGCTCGACGACCTGTTGATGCAACGCGCGAAGGACGCGTCGGGCAACTATTCCGCAGCCGTCTACGTGGCGACCGCGTGACGCCCGTCGTGACCGAGTTCGACTACGCCGCGGCGCCGGAATCGACGGCGTCCCTCGCGTTGCGCGAACGTTACGGCCTCTTCGTCGGCGGCGCGTGGGTCTCGGCGACGGACGACCGGAGCTTCGCGACGGTCAATCCCGCGACGGAAGAAACGCTCGCGCGCGTCGCTCTCGCGTCGCCGGCCGACGTCGACCGCGCCGTTCGTGCCGCGCGGCGCGGCTACGACAAATACTGGCGTAAGCTGCGCGGTGCGGAGCGCGCGAAGTACGTGTACCGGATCGCGCGGATCCTGAGCGAACGGGCGCGCGAATTCGCCGTGCTCGAGACGCTCGACGGCGGCAAACCGATTCGCGAATCCCGCGACTTCGACGTGCCGCAGGCGACCGCGCACTTCTTCTATCACGCCGGGTGGGCCGACAAGCTCGCGTGGGCGGTCGACGGACCGGATCGCACGCGCCCGCTCGGCGTCGTCGGCGCGATCGTGCCGTGGAATTTCCCGCTGCTGATCGCCGCGTGGAAGCTCGCTCCCGCGCTGGCGTGCGGAAACACGGTCGTGCTCAAGCCCGCGGAGACGACGTCGCTCACCGCGCTCGCGCTCGCGGATCTGTGCGCCGAAGCGGACCTACCGCCGGGAGTCGTCAACGTCGTCACGGGCGACGGTTCGACGGGCGCCGCGCTCGTCGAACATCCCGACGTCGACAAGATTTCGTTCACGGGCTCGACGGACGTCGGCAAATCGATCTTGCGTGCCACGGCCGGCACGCCGAAACGCGTCGCGCTCGAACTCGGCGGCAAGTCCGCGTTCGTCGTGTACGACGACGCGCCGCTCGATCAGGCGATCGAAGGTATCGTCTCCGCGATCTACTTCAATGCGGGCCACGTGTGCAGCGCGGGTTCGCGATTGCTCGTGCAAGAGTCGGTCGCCGAAGAGGTGATCGAACGGCTCCGGGCGCGGCTCGGCACGATCCGTCACGGCGATCCGCTCGACAAGAACACCGACGTCGGCGCGATCAATTCGCGCGCGCAACGCGACCGGATCGTGGAACTCGTGCAGAGCGGCATCGACGAAGGCGCGACGCTCGTGCAGCACGAGTGGAAAGCACCGGAACGCGGCTACTGGTATCCCGCGTCGTTTTTCACGGGCGTGCGGCCGACGCATCGGATCGCGCGTGAGGAGATCTTCGGACCGGTCCTCTCGATCATGACGTTCCGGACGCCCGACGAGGCGATCGAGCGCGCGAACAATCTGCCCTACGGGTTAGCGGCGGGCGTCTGGACGTCGAGCGGGGCCCTCGCGCTGTACACGGCGCAACGCCTCGCGGCGGGCGTCGTGTGGTGCAACTCGTTCAACCAATTCGATCCGAGCTCGCCGTTCGGCGGGTTCAAGGAATCGGGATTCGGTCGCGAGGGCGGCGTCGCGGGT
>CAJCIN010000163.1 GCA_903970385.1 Rhodospirillales bacterium
CATCACCGCGGCGAGCGGCAGGTGCGCGAGCGCCGCGAGATCGCGTTCGCCCGCCGGGCTCCGGGCGGCGTTCGTGCGTACGATCGCGCGGAGGCCGCTGCCGAGCGCTTCGCACACGGAAGCGCGCGCCGCGTCTTTGTCCGCGTCCGCGACGGCGTCTTCGAGATCGAGGATCACCGCGTCGGCCCCGCTCGCAGTCGCTTTTGCAAAACGATCGGGGCGGTTTCCCGGGACGAAGAGAAGCGTCGTGTACGCGAACACGTCAGGGCGACGGAATCGTGCCGAGGAGC
Organism: Rhodospirillales bacterium; assembly: GCA_903970385.1. GTDB lineage: Bacteria > Vulcanimicrobiota > Vulcanimicrobiia > Vulcanimicrobiales > Vulcanimicrobiaceae > Palsa-1515. The sequence goes on from CAJCIN010000163.1 coordinate 291, forward strand.
GGGAGGACGTCGCCGATCTCGAGCGCGACGTGCAGGTTCAGCAGTTCCTGAGCGTCGTCGAGATCGCGTCCCGTGAGGTCGGCGATGCGCCGCAGGCGATACTTCACGGTGTTCAGGTGCACGTAGAGGGCCTTCGCGCAGAGCGCTTTGTTGCCGCGAGCGTTCAGATACGCGCGCAACGTCGCGAGCAAGTCGGCATCGTCGGCGATCGGTCCGAGGTGCTCCGCGCGAAACTCCGCGAGCGTGCCGCGATCGACCACGCTCGCGAGCAGGCGATACACGCCGAGCTGTTCGTACAGCGTGACGCTCCGTGCGCCGCCGACGTGCGAACCGATCGTCGCCGCGAGACGCGCCTCGGCGAACGAACGGCGCAGACCGTCGCGCTCGGCGTACCAGCGCCCGACGCCGGCCGTGAGTTCGAGCGATGCGGAGACGGCGAACACGCCGCGCAAGAGCCGATCCGTCCGCGTGCGCCACGCGAGCGGCGCTCCACGCTCGCGGGCCGGTAGGAGTGCGACGGCGACGTCGTCCGCGACGATCGTCGAGAGACCGAAGCGGCCCGCATCCGACGCGATTGCCTCGTCGAGTGCGACGGCGATGTGTTCCATCAGCGCCCGCGGGCTTTCGCTCGGCGTCGCACGGGCGCGCACGACGAGCACGGCGTGGCCCTCCGCGGGATCGTAGCCGAGATAGCGGGCGCGGCGTTCCATCACGTCGCGCGGTTCGTGACCGAAGATCGACTCGTAGACGAAGCTCGTGCGGAGATTGCGTTCGCGCGCGCGCACCGCTTGTTCTCGGCCGATGATGAGCGCGGCGACGGTCGCGGCGTGCTCGACGGCGATGAGATCGATCCGCTCGAGCGCCCGTTCGCCGCGTGCGACCGAGATGTAGCCGTAGTACGCGTCGCCCATGATGACGGGCGCCATGACGCGCGCCTTCATCTCGAGCTCCGGCCGCGGCTTCACGTGGATCGGACGGCGTTCCGAGCGCAAGAGATCGAACGTGCCGTCCCGTTCGAGCACCTCGATCACGTCGCTCGTCGTCGCACCGAGCGCGAGCGAGCGGCGTCGCACCGAGTCGTGTTCGATCGCGGCGCTCGCCGTCGCGAGGTTGCGATGGTCGCGATCCTTCACGATCGCCGACGCGCCGACGAGCGTCGCGAGCGTGGTCGCGAGTTCGTCGAGCCCGTGACCCTCGACGGCCACGCGCGTGAGCCGTTCGTGCGTGACGCGCGAACGCTCGAGCTGCTCGCGCTGCGCGCGCAGCAACGCGTCCTGCACGCGGAAGCGTGCCTCCGACACGTTCGTCGATCCGCCCGGCCATGCGATGAGCGAGAGGTGCGCGGGGAGCGTATCGAGTGCGAATCCGCCGGGTTCGACGCCGCAGCCGATGAGCGCGACGGCGCCGCGCGCGCTCGCCCAAGCGGCGAACTCCGGCAGGCCGGCATCGTCCGAGATGAGCGCCGCCGCGCCGGCGAGCGCCGGCTCGGGATCGCCGAGCGTCCAGATGCCGGAGAGGTCGGGCAAGAGCTCTTCGAGGGCACGCACGTCGACGGCGCCCGGGAGATGGTGCAGGAGCTGACGGCTACAGACGAGCGTCGACATGTCGCGCCTTTTAGGCGAGCGGAAACGGCGTTCCGCCATCGTCATCCGCGAGCGGCCGGTGCGGCGACGGTTCCGGCGCGCATCAGCCCGTCGATGCGCGCGGGCTCGTAGCCGAGCACGTCGCTCAGGATCTCGCGCCCGTGCTCGCCGATTCCGGGGACGAACGGCCACGGGCCGACGCTCGCATCCGAGAAGCGGAAGGGCGCGTGCGGCACGAGGAACGCGCCGCCGCCGTCCTCCACGGGTACGAACGATCCGCGGTATGCGAGCCCGGGATCGCGGAGCACTTCGCGCATGCTGCGGTACCGCGACATGGGCACGCGCGCGCGGGAAAGCTCGTCCTCGCACTCTTGCGCCGTGCGCCGGGACGTCCACGCCTCGAGCATGTCGAGGGCGGCATCCCAGTGCTGCTCGCGCGCGCGCGGCGTCGCGAAGCGCTCGTCGGTCTTCCATTCCGGATGCCCGACCGCGTCCGCGAGATTCGCGAAATTGGCCGACGTGATGGCCGCGATCACGATGAAGCCGTCGCTCGCGGGGAGCGGCGCGTAGAGCGGCCGCCGCTGTTCGTCGTCGCATTGCGCGGCCTGCACCTCGAAGACGAGCAGGTTGAGCATGCTCTCGATCAACGTGACGTCGATCGATTGGCCGCCGCCCGTGCGTTCGCGTGCGAAGAGCGCGGTGACGATCGCGCCGAACGCGTTGAGCCCCGCGAGCACGTCCGCGGTGAAAATGCCGGTCTTCGCGGGGCGAGACGCGCCGTCGAAGCCGAGTTGCGCGAGATCGTACCCGCTCGTCGCGTGCACGATCGGCGCGTACGCCGGCTTGTCCGCATCCGGACCCGCCTGCCCGAATCCGGAGATCGAGCAACAGACGAGCCGCGGATTGAGCGCGCGAAGCGTGTCGAAACCGAGTCCGAGACGCTCCATCACGCCCGGCCGGAAATTCTCGACGACGACGTCCGACGCGGCCGCGAGCTCTTTGACGATCGCGACGCCGTCGGCCGTTTTGATGTCGACGGCGAGGCTGCGTTTACCGCAATTCAATTGGCCGAAATAGCGGCTGCAGCCGTTGCGCATGGGCGACCGCGCGCGCATGTACTCGCCGCCCGGCGGCTCGATCTTGATGACGTCCGCGCCGAGATCGCCGAGCAGTCGCGTGCAATACGGGCCCGCCATGATCGCGGAAAAGTCGAGCACTCGAATGCCTTCGAGGGGGCGCGCGCCGCCCATC
>CAJCIN010000164.1 GCA_903970385.1 Rhodospirillales bacterium
CGGTTCGCACGGGCAGAGCGCGCGCACGCCGAGCGCGACGTCGCCCGCCGCGTCGACGGCGACGCTCGTTCCGCCGACGCCGCCGCCCGCGCTCGCGAGCACGGCGAACGCACCGCCGTCCGTCCCCGCCGGAACCGAGAGTTCGCCGGAAAACGCGCCGGCCGGATCGAGGTGCGCGGTCGCGCTCGCGAGGATCGTACCGCGGCCTGCGAGCGTCACGCGCGCGTCGCCCGTCGCGCGGCGCAGATGGCCGCCCGCCGATTTACGCGCGAACCCGACGAAGCGGATCTTGTCGCCCGCGCGCACGACAGCCGAGTCGAGCCGTACGCCGACGATGCTGCTCGCCGCCGGCGCCTGCGGCAGGATCGAGACGAACGCGCGGCCCGAACCGTCCGACGCGAGCGCGAACGACGGTCGCCGCACGTCGCTCCACACGATCGCACCGTTCGCGCCCGTGCGTTTGTCGACGAGACGCAGATCGACGAGGAAGGCGACCTCCATGCCGGCGAGCGCGCGGCCCGTGCGCAGATCGACACCCCACACGACGAGCCCGTCCGGACTCTCGCGCGTCAGCAATCCGACGTGCGTGCGATTGAGCCAGACCTGTTGCACGGCGTCGCCGCGACGCGCTTCGACGACGTAGAAGCCCTCTTGCGCGCCGAGCGGAACGGGAACGTCGTTCGATTCGAAGCGGTACCCGGGCGGCGGCGAGAAACGCCAGCGCACGAGCGGGCGCAGGTGCGACGTGTCGAGCGGACGCGCCGCGCGATTCTGACCCGCGACGATCACCTCCGCCGGGTCGACGTTGTACACGGCGAAATCGACCGGCGCTCCCGAATACGTGTCGAGCCGCACCGATGCCGGCTTCCACGGCACGTACACGTCGCGCGCGAAGAGCGCGAAGTACGCGTCCCATTGGTGCCGGTCGAGCAGCGGCCGCGCCGCATCGGCCGGTCGCATGCAGACGAGTGCGAGCAGCGCGACCGCCGCGGCGAGGGCTCGCCGGAGCGCGCTAAAAGGTGGCGTCGTAATAGAGAACGCCCTGCGCGTTCTGAGGAACGCGGAAGCCGATCGTGTAGTCGTGATTGTCGCCGACCTTCAACACGCCCGCGTAGTTCGCGATGCCGGAGAGATTCGCGTTGCCGGACACGGCGCCGAGGTACCGGATCTTTTGCGCGTCCTCGAAGACGAAGTGATCGGGTCGCGGCGCGAGCGCGTAGCCGAGATGGTTCGTGAAATTGAGCGTCACGACGTAGAATTCGTCGTGCGCGTACGCGACGTCGTCGCCCGGCGCGACGGCCCGCACGTCGCGCAGCACGATGTCGGTTCCGGGCCGCACGAGCGCGGTCGCGAGCGAGGCGGACGAACCGGGTGCGGCGTCTTTACAGCCCGCGAGCGCCGTCACGCCGAGTGCCGGCACCATGAGTGCGAACAGACACACCAAGCGTTTCACGCGGTCGCCTTCGGCGGTCCACGCAGGCATCCCCCGCGCGTGCGAATAAGCGCGTCCCGTGAGTTTCAATTCCGGCGAGCGAGCATCGACGAGATGTCGTGCCTGCGGCAGCGAGAGCGACGATCGTGAGGGTACGGGCCTGCTGCGCCTGTGCAAGAACTATCAAGTCGTCGTCGCGTGCGCGTCATGTCATACGTCGTTCGTCGCGCTCTCGCGGAACTGATCCATTGAACGGCGTCGAAGGCGCGACCGCGACGGATGCCGTCGCACTGCTCGAGCGCACGTCGCACGCCGTCACCTTCGCGCCGGGCGCGTTGCCGCCGATGGCGCTACGCCGCATCGTCGAAGCGGGCCGGCTCGCACCGTCGCTCTACAACTCGCAACCCGTGCGGTTCGTCGTCGTGCGCGATCGCGACGCGTACGCGCGCCTGCTGGCCGGTTGCAACAAATCGCGCGATACCTTCATGAAGGCGCGCAAAGTCTTCGCCGCGATGAACAAGCGGCTCAACAACGAGACGTTCGTGCGCGGCCTCGAGCGCCAGCGCTCGGGCGACGTGCTGCCCGAACACGGTTTCGCGATCGTCACGCTGCAAGACGACACGTTGACCGAGTCGATCGAAGCGTGTTCGTGCGCGCTGATGGCGATGCAACTCGAGGCGACGGCCGTCGGCCTCGCGAGCGCGTTCTGCAGTTGGACGCGCGGGCTCGGCTTCCAAAAGGACATGGTCGCGATGCTCGGCGTGCCCAAGGGCTTCAAGATCTTCACGAGCCTCGTCGTCGGCAACCCGGTCGCCCCGCTCGTCGCCGCGCCCAAGGCGCGCAGGCCGTTCGACGATGCCGTCACGTGGATCTGACGGCGACGACGATTTCGACGTGATGAAGTGGTGGCTGCGCAGCCGCGACGGCGTCGACGACGCGCAAGATCGCGACGTCGCGCGCAGCTGCAGCGGTAAGGACGGCTACCGGACCGAGGCCGAAGCGCGCGCGCACGTCGCGATGAACGGCATGCAGGGCCGGCTCTTCACGTACCCGTGCACGTACTGCGGCGACTGGCACCTGACGCGACGCAAGCCGCGCTGATCGTCGCTAGTACGTCAGCGCCGCGATCTTTCTGATCGTGCGTTCGTCCGCGACCACGCGGTGCATGAAGTCCGCGACGTCCGCGCGCGAGATCTCGCGGCCTTTCTCCGGCACGAAGCGGTCGTTCGCGCGATACAACCCCGTGCGCGGACCGTCCGTGAGCTTCCCCGGCCGCACGATCGTCCACACGAGGTCGCTCTCGACGATCGTGCGTTCCATGCGCCGCATGTCGGCGAGCGGATTCTTGAGAACGAACGGCACGATCACGCGCCGCGCGAAGACGTTCATGTTCGGGTCGTCCTCGACGCCCGCCGACGTGATCGCGAGCAGCCGCGTCGCGCCCGTCCTGCGCATCGCGGCGACGATGTTCGCGATCCCGCCCGAGTAGACGTTCGTCGGCCCGAGGCCGTCCGCGCCGAGCGCGCAGAACACGACGTCGCAGCCGCCGACCGTCGTGTCGACCGCCTCGCGATCGAAGACGTCGCCGTTCACGACGCCGATCGCTCCGAGATCGCGCGGCAGCTTGCTCCGATCGCGCACGAGCATCTTGACGTGGTCCTCGTTCTCGCGCGAGATCGCCGTGAGCCAGCGACCCACGCCGCCCGTTCCACCGAAGATCGCAACCCGCATGACGGGGGATTCGAGCTCGAACGATGCCGAAGCCTCGCCCGATGCGGCTTGCGAGTTTCGAATACGACGGTACGGTGCGCTTCGGCATCGTCGACGGCGACGGCGTGCGGCCGTTCGCGTCCGTGGCCACGCTCCAGGCCTACCTCGCGGTATCGCCTTCCGAGCGCGGTGCGCTCACCAAAGGCGACGCCGTGCCGCTCCGCGACGTGACGCTGCTCGCACCGGTACGGCCCGCGAAGAACGTCTTTTGCGTCGGCCGCAACTACATGGATCACGCGGAAGAAGTCTCGCGCGCGAACGGCAAGCCGCTGAACCTTCCGAAGGTTCCGACGTTCTTCACGAAGGCGCCGACCGCGATCGCGAACCCCGGTGCGACGCTCCGCCTCTCGCCGGACGTGTCGAGCGAATACGATTGGGAGGCCGAGCTCGCCGTCGTGATCGGCGAGCGCTGCCGCGACGTCGCCGAGGCGGACGCGCTCTCCGTCGTGTTCGGCTACACGTGCCTCAACGACGTGACCGCGCGCGATCTGCAACGCGAGCACCAGCAGTGGTTCAAAGGCAAGAGCCTCGACGACACGTGTCCGATCGGACCGTGGATCGTGACGGCCGACGAGATCGACGACCCGCAGAAGCTCGCGATCGCTCTACGCGTCGACGGCGAGACGAAGCAGAAATCGACGACGGGGAAGATGATCTTCGATATTCGCGCGATCGTCGCGTCGCTCTCGCGCGGCATGACGCTCGAGCCCGGCGACGTGATCGCGACGGGTACGCCCGACGGCGTCGGCATGGCGCGCACGCCGCCCGAATTCTTACGCGACGGCGCGCGCATGGAAGTCGAAATCGCGAAGATCGGCGTGCTCGCGAACACGGTCGCGCTCGGGACGCCCGCCATCGCTCGTTAACCGGCCGTGGAAGGGACGGAGCGGGCGCACGCAACAAAACGCAACGCGGCGACACGCGTTCGTTTAAGAAACGCTTAAGATCGACGCCGCGAAGGGCAGTGATCGATGGCGAGCCTGGACATGCTGCGCAACGACCCGTCAGCCGTCGGCATCGCGGCCGGCGACACGATTTTCTCCGAAGGCGAGGAGGGCGACAACGCCTACGTCGTCACGTCGGGCGAGATCGAACTCGCCGTGCACGGGCGGCCGGTCGAAACGGTCGTCCCGGGTGGGATCTTCGGAGAGATGGCGCTGATCGACAAGAAAACGCGCAGCGCGACCGCGACGGCGAAAAGCGACGCGAAGATCGTCCCGATCGATCAACGCCGCTTCCTCTACCTGATCGCGAACACGCCGTTCTTCGCCGTCGAAGTCATGCACGTGATGGCGGAACGGATCCGGCGTATGGACGCACGCGTCTAGCGTAGGCCGTGAGCGGGCGGCCCGGGCGAACGAGTGCCGCCGCAGCCGGTTCGATCGGCTCCGCGTCCGTGCGCTCGAAGACGTAGCGGCCGGCGATCGTGGCGATCGCGAGGATCGCTTCGAGCCGCGCGAACGGCTCGCCGATGCACGTCTTGCTGCCGCCGCCGAACGGGAAATACGCGAACCGTTCGGCCGGCGGCGCGTCCCATCGTTCCGGCGCGAACGCGAGCGGGTCCGCGAAATAGCGCGCGTTGCGTTGCGTCACGAACGGGCTGACGAACACGCTCGCCATCTTCGGGATCGCGTAGCCGCCGAGCTCGACGTCGTGCAGCGGACGCCGCGCGAATGCGCCCGCGGGCGGATACAACCGGAGCGCCTCGTCGAAGACGCGCGCGGTGTAACGCAGCGACGGAACGTCGTCGAACGTCGGCGTGCGCTCGCCGAGCACGTCGTCGATCTCCGCACGTACGCGCGCGAGCGCGGCCGGATGCGCCGCGAGCAGATACCACGTCCACGTGAGCGCGTTCGCCGTCGTCTCGTGTCCGGCGAGGATCAGCATCACGACCTCGTTGCGCACGCTCTCCTCGTCGAGCGCGGCGCCGCCCTCGCGTGCGGAAAGCAACAACGACAGAAGATCGTCGCCGTCCGCGTCGCGGCGCGCGCGCACGATCGGCGCGACGATCGCATCGAGTTCCGCGCGCTCGCGCGGAAACATCACGCTCGCGCGTCCCGGAAAGAGCCGGTGCAGCGGGCCGAGCAACGGCGTCGCGAACGCGAGCGGCGCGGCGAGCGACGCACCGCGTGCGAGCACGCGCGCGAGCACGTCCGCGACGCGCGTCGCTTCGCCGCGCAGATCAGCGCCGAACAGCGATGCGCCGACGGCGGCGAGCGCGATCCGCGCCATCTCCGCGCCGACGTCGAGCGGACGGCCCGGCCAGTCCGCCATGACGCGTTCGGTTTCGCGAACGATCGTTTCGGCGTACCGCACGACACGCGCGCGATGGAACGCCGGCTGCATCGAGCGTCGCCGCACCACGTGTTGCGGATCGTCCGTCGTCAGGAGACCTTCACCGACGAGCTCGCGCAGCAGCGTCGCTCCGCGGTCGCGTACGAACGACGCTTGCCGCGTGACGAGCATCTCTTCGACGATGCGCGCGTCGTCGACGAAGACGATGCGCTGCGTCCCGAGCCGGAACGAGGAGACGGGCCCGTAGCGTTCGGAGAGACCGCCGAGGTACGTCAAGAGCGAACCCGCGCCGGCGGCGCGCAAGAATCCGAGACCGCCGTCGCGCGGGCCCGGCGGGCGGCGCGAGCGCGGCGCTACGAGCGCCTGCATCGCTCGCTGCAATAGAGCACTCGATCCCACGAGCGGGCCCATTTCTTCCGCCACGCGAACGCGAGCCCGCAGCGCGCGCAGCGCTTCGTCGGCAGATTCGCCTTGGTGACGCCCTTCATCGAACGTTGGACGGCCGAGCACGAGTCCGCGGTTGCGGAGTCCAAGGTATCGTGTTCGGTTCGTTGTTCTCGGCGCTCGTCGCCGCGTCGTTCCTCGGTCTCGGCGCCGGCGCGCTCGTCGCGCCGCGCGCGCTCTCGGAGACCTATGGGTTGCCCGTGGACGGCCCGACCGGCATCGCGTACGTCCGGGCGCTCGGTGCGCGGGACGCGATTCTCGGCCTGCTGATCGCGGCGTTCCTCGTGCGGGGTCAACGCGACGCCCTGGCGACGACCGTCGCGCTATCGTCGCTCGTCGGTGCGAGCGACTTCGTCACGGTCGCGGGCGAACGCGGGACCGCAGTGCCGCTCAGCCTCGCGATCCACGGGACGGGGACGCTCGGACTGCTCGCTGTCGCGGCGCTGGTGCGCGCCGACGTCTGACCGCCCCCGCCCAAAACAGGGCGAGGACACCCGCCGCGAAACGCGGTAAGCAGTGCCCGCGCGGCGAGGTTCGCGCGCGCTCGATACGACATCGAAAGGATCCCTCATGCTCATCGGCGTGCCGACTGAGACCGCGCCGGGCGAACGGCGCGTCGCGCTGGTTCCCGAAACCGTCGGCCGCCTGACGAAGGCCGGCCACACGTTTCTCGTGCAGCGCGGCGCCGGCGTTTCCGCATCGTTCACCGACGACGCGTACGAAGCGGCCGGCGCGACGCTCGCGGCCGATGCCGCGGAGGTGTTCGCGAAGGCGGAGTTCGTCGCCAAAGTGGCGCGGCCGGCCGACGCGGAGATCGAAGCGATGCACGCCGGCCAGACGCTGCTCGCGTTCCTCGCGCCGCTCGGCGATCCGCAATCCGTCGAGAAGTACGCGGCGAAAAAGATCACCGCGCTCAGCATGGACGCGATCCCGCGCACGACGCGCGCTCAGAGCATGGACGCGCTGTCGTCGCAGGCCAACATCGCGGGCTACAAAGCCGTGCTGATCGCCGCGAACGAGTCGCCGCGTTTTCTGCCGATGCTCACGACGTCGGCCGGCACGATCAAGGCGCAGAAAGTCTTCGTGATCGGCGCCGGCGTCGCCGGGCTGCGCGCCATCGCCACCGCGAAGCGGCTCGGCGCGACGACCTCGGGCTACGACACGCGAGCCGCCGTCAAGGAACAGGTCCAGTCGCTCGGCGCCGCGTTCGTCGAGATCGATCTCGGCATCTCGGGCGAAGGCACGGGCGGTTACGCGCGCGCGCTCACGGACGAGGAGCAGGCCGCGCAGCAGCGCATCCTCAGCCGCTACATCCATACGATCGACATCGTCATCACGACGGCGGCCGTTCCCGGACGGCGCGCGCCGCTGCTCGTCTCCGAGGATGCCGTGCGCGGCATGCGCCCCGGCAGCGTCATCGTCGACCTCGCGGCCGAGACCGGCGGCAACTGCGCGTTGACGAAGGCGGGCGAGACGATCGTCACGAGCGGCGTCACGATCGTCGGCACGACGAACCTCCCCTCGACGATGCCCTTCGATGCGAGCGTCTTGTACTCGCGCAACATCGCCGCACTGCTCGACGTCATCGCCAAAGACGGCGCGCTCGTGCTCGACGAGAGCGACGAGATCGTGCGCGGCACGACGCTCGTGCGCGACGGGACGATCGTCCACGAACCTACCAACGCCGCCCTTTCCGGGAGCCGCTCTTGAATTACGCCCACCTGCTCGCGGAGCTGACCGTGTTCGTCCTCGCCGTCTTCGTCGGCGTCGAAGTGATCGGCAAGGTGCCGCCGACGCTGCACACGCCGCTGATGTCCGCCACGAACGCCATTCACGGCATCGTGCTCGTCGGCGCGCTCTTGATCGCGGTCGTCGCCGTACCGCACCTCGGCCCCGTGCTCTCGATCCTCGCCGTCTTTCTCGCGTCGCTCAACGTGTTCGGCGGGTACGTCGTCACGGGCCGGATGCTCGCGATGTTCAAGGCGCGCCCCCCCGCGGCCGCGGGCGACGGCAACAAAAAGGGCGACGATCTGACGATCCGCCTCACCGAAGACTGGAAGCCGTAGGTGATCGCAACCGACACGACGTCGCTTTTGATCGCCGTCGCCTATCTCGTCACCGGCGTCTGCTTCATCGTCGGCTTGCGTTTGATGAGCACGCCGCTCACCGCGCGCCGCGGCAACATGGTCTCGATCGCCGGCATGGCGATCGCACTCATCGCGACGGGCTTTCAACTCGACTTCGCGGAGTCGTGGTGGATCGGCGCGATCGGTCTCGGCGCGGGCGCCGCCGTCGGCATCTACTTCGCGCGCTCCGTCAAGATGACGGCCATGCCGCAGATGGTCGCGATCTTCAACGGCTGCGGCGGCGGCGCCGCGGCGATGGTCGCGAGCGCCGAGTATCTCAAGCTCGATCCCGCCGTGCAAAGCGTCGCGCCCGATCTTTCGATCGCTTCGGTGTTGACGGCGATCATCGGCTCGATCTCGTTCACGGGCTCGATCATCGCGTTCCTCAAGCTGCAAGAGCTCATGACGGGACGCCCGATCACGTATCCGGGTCAACAGGTCGTCAACGGACTACTCGCGCTCGTCGCGGTCGCCGGACTCGTGTGCGTCGCGATCGGCTACGAGCCGGTCCCGGCGTTCTTCGCGTCGCTCGTCGCGTCCGCGGTGCTCGGCGTCCTCTTCGTCCTGCCGATCGGCGGCGCGGACATGCCCGTCGTCATCTCGCTCTTGAATTCGTTCACCGGGCTCGCGGCCGCACTCACGGGCTTCGCCCTCGGGAACGATGTGCTCATCATCTCGGGTGCGCTCGTCGGCGCCTCGGGAACGTTGCTCACGCTGATGATGGGCAAAGCGATGAACCGCAGCGTCGCGAACGTGCTCTTCGGCGCGTTCGGCGCGGTGAAACCGACCGAGGGCGGCGGATCGTCCGTCGCCGCGGACGCGGTCGTGCGCGAATCGTCCGTCGACGACGTCGCGAACATGCTCGCGAACGCGGAGCACGTGATCGTCGTGCCGGGCTACGGCATGGCCGTGGCGCAAGCGCAGCACAGCGTGCGCGAACTCGCGGACGAACTCGAACGGCGCGGCGTCGAGGTGAAATACGCGATCCATCCGGTCGCCGGCCGCATGCCGGGCCACATGAACGTGTTGCTCGCGGAAGCGAACGTGCCATACCCGGCGCTCATCGACATGGAAGACATCAACCCCGAGTTTCCGCAAGCCGACGTCGCGCTCGTGATCGGCGCGAACGACGTCACGAATCCCGACGCGCGCTCGAATACGAGCAGCCCGATCTACGGCATGCCGATTCTCGACGTCGACAAGGCCGGCCGCGTGGTCGTCCTCAAACGTTCGATGAAGCCGGGCTTCGCGGGCATCGACAACCCGCTCTACGCACTCGACAACACGTCGATGCTCTTCGGCGACGCAAAGTCGTCGATCGACAAACTCGTGGGCGCGGTCAAGACGCTGTAACCGGCCGTGTGGCGGAACATCGGTCTCGCCTCGCTTGTGGCGACTGTCGCATTCGCTCCGACCGTTCCGGTCGGGGCGTCGCCGGACGATCTCGCCGATGCCGCCCGTTCGCCGATCTGTTCTCGCTCCTCGCCGGCCGTCGTTTCACCGGAACCCGCGTTTCGCGAGCAGTCTCCGACTAAGATGTACGCATTCACGGCGAAGTATCCGACGATCGTCGCGGTCCTCGAGAAGCGCGACTATCCGCGAGCCGCGCGCTTGCTGCGAACGTACGACGATTATCGGGACGGCGTTTCGACGACGGCGTATCCGTCTCGAGATCCGTTGTTCTTCGGCGGCCATTTCCTCGACTCGTTCGCCCAGCTCTACAAAGATGATTTCTGCGGACACTTTACCGAGCTCAATCCGCACGCGAGTGAGGGGAACGCAGCGCGCCTCTTTGCACGAGCCCTCCAGGCGGCCGTCTCCGGCAAGTACGCCACCGCGCGCGATCTCGCGCGTTTAACGACGCTCGACACGCCGGACTTCGTCGAAGGCCCGTTGCTCGCGGGCCAGATCGACATCGCGCTTCACGATTCGCAAGCCGCTCACGACGATTGGTTGAGAACCGCTCGGCATCGAGGCTTCGCGTGCCCGGACTGCGGCGCGTCGGGCCCGGACCCGCAGCACCTCGCAGCCGTGCAATACTTGCTTCACTTCCGGCCGTAGCGACCACCTAACGACGGGGCCGCATGCCCATGCGCCGAAAAGAACGGCATGCGCGAAGCCACCGCCGCCTCACACGTGCCCGACGTCGACGTCGTCAAGAA
>CAJCIN010000165.1 GCA_903970385.1 Rhodospirillales bacterium
AACGCGTGGGCGCGCGATCGTTTTGCGTGGCATCGGCTGCACGCGCCGCGTCCCGTCGAGATCGCGACGAGCGTCGTCGCGGGTCTCGCCGTCGTCGCGCTCGCGGGAGCGCTCGTCGTCCGCTCACGCGCGTGGCGCTGACGCTCTAAAGCACGCTACCGGTCGCTGCGCCGGAATGCGAGCAGGTCCGGTCGTGCGTAGAACGGACCGCCCATGCGCGCGACGGGTTCGAGGAGCGCCGCATCGACGCGTCCGTCGACGAGAATGTGGTCCGCGACGTGGACGTGCACCGCGCGGCCGAGCACGAGCGTCGACGACCCCGGACCCTCGCCGAGCGGCACGAGCTCGAAGAGCTCGCACTCGAAGTTGATCGGCGATTCCGCGACGCGCGGCGGTCGCACCGCGACGGACGGCGCCGGCGTGAGACCCGCCACGACGAATTCGTCCACGTCGGGCGGATACGTCTTTCCCGTCGTGTCCATCGCGACGAGCGTCGGTTCGGTCGCGATGTTGATCACGAACTGGCCGAGCGCGCGCACGTTCGCGAGCGTGTCCTTGACCGGCTGTTCCGCGACCGACATCGGCGCGAATCCGAGCACGACCGGCTGCGCGCCGAACGCGTTGAAGAACGAGAACGGCGCGACGTTGTTGATGCCGTCCGCGCTCGTCGTGGAGACCCACGCGATCGGGCGCGGGATCACGCAGCCGGTGAGCAGCGCGTACGCGCGCTCCCACGGCAGCGTCGTCAGATCGGTTTCGATGCAATCCTCCGTTATGCCGGCAGGCCGGCGGTGAGATCCACGAGCGCCGCTTTCGTCGCGACGAGCGTGCGCAGGTACGTGAGGCTCTCGAACGACGGCGGCAACGTCCGCACCTCGAGACCCGCCGCGCGCAGCACCGTGGCGAATTCACCGACGCGCCGTTCCGAGAGGATCGCGGTACCGCCCGGCTTGAGCACGCGCGCGATCTCGCGGCACGCCGCTTCGCGGCCGTCCGCGTCCGCGATGTTGTGCAGCACGAGCGTCGCGAAGACGACGTCGAACGAGTTGCGCCCGAAATCGAGTTTGCGCGCGTCGGTGTAACGGACGTCGATCTTGTCGACGACGCCTTCGAGGAACGCGTTGCGCATCGTCGTCTCGCGATTGTTGCCGGTGAGGTCGCTCTCGCGCCACGTGTCGACGCCGAACGCGCGTCCCGTCGTCAGCCGTTTTGCAGCGCCGATCATCATGAGACCGCCGCCCGTCCCGATGTCGAGCACGCGTTCGCCGCCGTGCCAATCGACGAGATCGAGCACGCGATCGCGGTGCGCGAGTTTCCCGCGCGTCGCGTACGCGCACAGCGACGCTCCGACCGCGGCGGCGCCGAGCGCGATACCGAGCAGCCCGGGAGGCACGACCGGGACCGGCCGCCCCCCGAGCCGGACGATGCGAGAGAGCGACCACAGGAGCGTCGCGACGGCCGCGACGCCGAACGTCTTCGCGGTGAACCACGGCGCGTCGAAGCCGTACTGCGGCACTCCGTCTTCCGCCCGCGCGGGCGGACGCCAGCCACCGGTCGAGGGCGTGCGTTCGGGCTCGTTCGGCATCGGCTCGCCGGCGAAGGCGCCGAGCCGCGGCCGCGTCGACTCGCCGTTCATCGATCCCACGTCGGTTCGTTCATCGCCGCAAGCTTCGAAGCCGAATCGGTCAACTCCGCGCCGGGTCGTGAGAGGGCCGCGCGAGAAATGAGCACGATGACCACGAACGCGACGGCGACGGCTCTCGCCTATCAGACAGGTTTCGGAAACGAGTTCGCAACGGAAGCGATTCCGGGCGCGCTGCCGGTCGGTCGCAACTCTCCGCAATCCGCACCGTTCGGTCTGTACGCCGAACAGCTCTCCGGCACGGCGTTCACCGCACCGCGTGCCGAGAACCGGCGGTCGTGGCTCTATCGCATCCGGCCGGCGTGCGTGCACCTTCCGTTCGAGCGAATCGCGGACGGCGACGTGGTCGCCCGCTTCGGCGACGCACCGACGACGCCGAACCAACTCCGTTGGGACCCTCTGCCGATGCCGGCGCGGCCGACCGACTTCGTCGACGGCCTCGTCACGATGGCGGGCAACGGCGATCCCGCGAGCAAGACCGGGTGCGCGATCCACCTGTACGCCGCGAACCGCTCGATGACCGATCGCTTCTTCTACGACGCCGACGGCGAATTGCTCGTCGTGCCGCAGCTCGGCCGCTTGCGGATCGCAACGGAACTCGGCATCCTCGAGATCGAGCCGCTCCAAATCGCCGTCATCCCGCGCGGGATCCGGTTCCGCGTCGAATTGCCCGACGCTCACGCACGCGGATACGTCTGCGAGAATTTCGGCGCGGCGTTTCGGCTTCCCGATCTCGGCCCGATCGGTTCGAACGGCCTCGCGAACCCGCGCGACTTCATGACGCCCGTCGCGGCGTACGAGGATCGCGACGGATCGTGCGAACTCGTCGCGAAATTCATGGGCCACCTGTGGTCGGCCGCGCTCGACCATTCGCCGCTCGACGTCGTCGCGTGGCACGGGAACTACGCGCCGTACGCGTACGATCTGCGCCGCTTCAATGCGATCGGTTCGATCAGTTACGATCATCCCGATCCGTCCATCTATCTCGTGCTACAGTCGGCCGGCGAAGTCGCCGGAACCGACAACATCGATTTCGTCATCTTCCCGCCGCGATGGCTCGTGGCCGAGGGAACCTTCCGGCCGCCGTGGTTCCATCGGAACGTCGCGAGCGAGTTCATGGGCTTGATCGAGGGCGTCTACGACGCGAAGGAGGAGGGCTTCGTGCCGGGCGGCGCGAGCCTGCACAATTCGATGAGCGGCCACGGACCGGACGCGGAGACCTTCGCGCGCGCGTCGGCCGCCGATACGTCGAAACCGGCGCGCGTCGGCGACACGATGGCGTTCATGTTCGAGACGCGTCACGTGATCCACCCGACGCGCCGGGCGCTCGAGACGGCGCAACTCCAGGCGAACTACTTCGCGTGCTGGCAGACGCTCGAGAAACGTTTCGAGCCGCCGGCCGGCGGCTGACGGCGTCCCGGTCTAGGAGGCGATCGCGTCCTCGGCGAGATGCTCGATCGACGCGACGAGACCGATCGGCAGCGAGATGTCGCGCTCGTTCCCGTAAAAGTACGCCGAGATCGCTTCCGAACTCAGGATGTCGGTTCGAAAGTAGCCGGTGTGCGTGGCGCCGCTCGTAAGCTGGATGCGCACCTCGCCGTGGCAATTGCGGAGAAACTCGTTCGTGGACATCTTCGCCCCAACCATGAGCCGCAGATGTTCCGGAGAGTCGGAACTACCTCGGCTTTTTTGAATCATAGCGAATGGCGGGAGGCGGGCTCCGTGTCGCACGTCACGCGGAAGCCGGGATACGAAAAAAGCCCCGCGCGCTCGGACGATGCCGAGAGAACGGGGCCGTTTCGCAATCGCGCGTTACAGGTCTTCGGGGTTGATGCCCTTCGGCTTGTACTGCGTGCTCTTCGGCGGAGCCACCACGGCGACGTCGCCTTCGTAGTCTCCCTCGTAGTGCACGGTCTGCTCGAGCGGAGGACGCCGGTCTTGGAAGCCGCTCACGAGTTTCGAGCCGGCGAGGACCGGTTCGGGCTCGAGTGCGTAGTCGCCGTCGAGGAACGCGCCCTTCGGACGGCCTTCCTCGTCGAGATCCTGACCTTCGGGTTCGATCACGATGTTGCGATACCGCGACATCCCGGTTCCCGCCGGGATCAGTTTGCCGATGATGACGTTTTCCTTGAGGCCGAGCAACGGATCGTGCTTGCCCTTGATCGCGGCATCCGTGAGGACGCGCGTCGTCTCTTGGAAACTCGCGGCCGAGAGGAACGATTCCGTCGCGAGGCTCGCCTTCGTAACGCCGAGGAGCACGGGCTTACCCTCGGCAATCTTCTTGCCCTCGGACGACATCTTCTCGTTTTCGTCCGCGAACACGGCGCTCTCGATCAGTTGACCCGGGAGCATCCGGGTATCGCCGCCGTCGACGATCTTGACCTTGCGGAGCATCGAGCGAACGACCGTCTCGATGTGCTTGTCGTTGATGTCGACGCCCTGCGAGCGATAGACCTTCTGCACTTCTTGCACGAGGTATTGCTGCAGCGCGTTCTCGCCCTTGTACTCGAGGATTTCGTGTGGGTCGAGCGAGCCTTCGTTGAGCGGATCGCCGGCCTCGACGCGCGCGCCCTCCTGAACGAAGCTGCGCGTGTTGTACGGCACGTCGTACTCGTGGGCTTCGCCCGCGTCGTCCGTGACGACCATGACGCGCTTGCCCTTCTCCTCCGTGATGTGCACGGTTCCGGTCGCGGTCGTGATCGTCGCCTTACCCTTGGGCTTGCGCGCTTCGAAGATTTCCTCGACGCGCGGCAGACCCGTGATGATGTCTTCCTGCGCGACGCCGCCCGTGTGAAACGTGCGCAGCGTGAGCTGCGTGCCCGGTTCGCCGATCGACTGCGCCGCGATGATGCCGACGGCCTCGCCGATGTCGACCTTCTTGCCGGTCGCGAGATTGCGGCCGTAGCACATCGCGCAGACGCCGATCTTCGCTTGGCACGTGAGCACCGAGCGGATCTTCACCGTCTTGATGCCCGCATCGATGATGATGCGTGCCTTCTCTTCGTCGATCTCCTCGCCGCGCGCGACGAGCTTCGTCTTCGGCTTCTCCGGATCTTTGACGTCCTCGGCCGACCGGCGGCCGATGATGCGGTCGTAGATCGGTTCGATGATTTCCTTGCCGATGCCGATGTCATAGACGACGATGCCGTTCGCCGTGCCGCAATCGTCCTCGCGCACGATCACGTCCTGCGCGACGTCGACGAGACGGCGCGTGAGGTAGCCCGAGTCGGCGGTGCGCAGCGCGGTGTCCGCGAGACCCTTGCGCGCGCCGTGCGTCGAGATGAAATACTCGAGCACGGTCAGGCCTTCTTTGAGCGACGCCTTGACCGGGATCTCGAGGATGCGGCCCGACGGGTCGGACATGAGACCGCGCATACCGCCGAGCTGCTTGACCTGATTGATCGACCCGCGCGCGCCGGATGTCGCCATCATGAACACCGGGTTCAGCGGATTTTGAGCGGCCTGCATCGCGGCCGTGACCTCTTCCGAGGCCTTCGACCAGATCTGGATCGTCTTGTTGTACTGCTCGTCGCCGTTGATGAAGCCCTGATCGAAGAAGTCCGCGAGCTTGTCGACTTCGCTCTGCGCGGTGTCGAGGATCTTGAACTTCGCGTCGGGGACCACGATGTCGCTGATCGACACCGTCGTACCGGACTGCGTGGCGTAACGGAATCCGAGCACTTTGATCGCGTCGAGGAAGCCCGCCGTCTCGGCGTTACCGTGACGGCGATAGCACTCCGTGATCAGCTTCTTGAGCGCGCTCTTGTCGATCGTGTGGTTGCGGAATTTCTCCGCCCACGACACGGGGAACGCATCGTTGAAGATCACGCGGCCGACGGTCGTGCGGATCAACTCGCCCTGCCAGCGGACGCGGATCCACTGCTGCAAACCGATCTGCTTGTGTTCGTAGGCGATCACGGCGGCGTTGAGATCCTCGAACGCCGGCAGCTTCTCGCCGTTCTCGTCCGTGCCGCCGTCGGCCTGACCGTTGAGCGACACGTGGCCGTTGCCGATGAGCGACGCGTCGTACGCGTTCTGCCCGATCGACGAGATGAGCGCGTCCTCCGGGATGTCGCCTCGCGCGACGCCCTTGTACTCGTCCTTCTGGAACGTGAGGTAATAGAGCCCGAGGACCATGTCCTGGGTCGGGATCGACACCGGCTGACCGAACGACGGCTGCAAGATGTTGTTCGCGGACAGCATCAGGATGCGCGCCTCGGCCTGAGCGCCGGCGCTCAGCGGAAGATGGACGGCCATCTGGTCGCCGTCGAAGTCCGCGTTGTACGGCGTACACACGAGCGGGTGGAGGTGGATCGCCTTCCCCTCGACGAGGACCGGTTCGAACGCCTGAATGCCGAGTCGGTGCAGCGTCGGCGCACGGTTGAGCAGCACCGGGTGCTCGCGGATCACTTCGTCGAGAACGTCCCACACTTCGGGACGCACGCGCTCGACCATCCGCTTCGCGCTCTTGATGTTGTGCGCTTGACCGCGATCGACGAGCTTCTTCATCACGAACGGCTTGAAGAGTTCGAGCGCCATTTCTTTCGGGAGCCCGCACTGGTGCAGCTTGAGGTTCGGACCGACGACGATGACCGAGCGGCCGGAGTAGTCGACGCGCTTCCCGAGCAGATTCTGCCGGAAGCGGCCCTGTTTGCCCTTGAGGATATCGGACAGCGATTTCAGGGGCCGGTTGTTGGGACCGGTCACGGGCCTCCCGCGGCGGCCGTTGTCGATGAGCGCGTCGACCGCTTCCTGCAGCATGCGCTTCTCGTTCTTGATGATGATCTCGGGAGCCGAGAGCTCGAGAAGACGCTTGAGGCGGTTGTTGCGGTTGATGACGCGGCGATAGAGATCGTTGAGATCGGACGTCGCGAAGCGGCCGCCGTCGAGCTGCACCATGGGACGCAGTTCGGGGGCGATCACCGGCACGGCGGAGAGGATCATCCACTCGGGCTTGTTGCCGGAGTTGAGGAACGCTTCGACGACTTCGAGCCGTTTGATCGCCTTGACGCGCTTCTGACCCGTCGTCTCCTTGAACTCTTTGCGCAGGTCTTCTTGCAGCTTGCGCAAGTTGAGATCGCGCAGCAACTCGCGGATCGCCTCGGCGCCCATGCCCGCCTTGAAGCCGTTCCCGAATTTTTCGCGGCTCTCGCGGTACTTCTGCTCGGTCAGGATCTCGCGCTTCGTGAGCGTCGTGTTGCCGGGATCGATCGTGATGTACGCCGCGAAATAAATGACCTTCTCGAGCTGCCGGGGCGACATGTCGAGCAGGATGCCGATGCGCGACGGCACGCCCTTGAAATACCAGATGTGCGTGACGGGCGTCGCGAGCTCGATGTGGCCCATGCGCTCGCGGCGCACCTTGGCGCGCGTGATCTCGACGCCGCAACGATCGCAGATCATGCCTTTGAAGCGGATCCGCTTGTACTTGCCGCAGTGGCATTCCCAGTCTTTGGTCGGCCCGAAGATCTTCTCGCAGAACAAGCCGTCGCGCTCGGGTTTGAGCGTGCGATAATTGATCGTTTCCGGCTTCTTTACTTCGCCGAACGACCACGCCCGGATTTGCTCGGGGCTCGCGAGGCCGATGCGCATCGCATCGAAATTATTGACGTCGAGAAGGTTCAAGTCTCATCCTCAGTGCCGTGGCGCGCGGCAGGCAGGTCGGCGCAATAGGCAAACAGGGCTCGACGCTCGGCCGCTCCCTGAAATCCGACTACTTTCCGCGGGGCATAGACGACTAGTATACTCCGGCCGTCAACGCCCGTCAACGAGGCTCGTTTTCTAATCGAGCTCCTCTTTTATCCTCTCGCGGGGCGGGGCATACTGCGCTCATGAACGCTCGAACGATTTTCACCCGTGTCCTCGCTGCCGCCCTCTTCGCGGCATCGACGTCGACGGCGGTCCTCCTGACCGAAGCCTCCCATGCGGGCGCTCCGAGCACCGGCATCGCGGCGGCGGCGCCGCAGACCGCCGAAGCGGCCGTCATCGGCGTCGGGATCGGCATCGGATTCGGCCCGCACCGTTACTACCGGTACGCCTATCGCGACGGCGCCTGGACGAACGTCGGCATCTATTACGGAACGGCTCCGGGCTACGTCCCCGGCGGCTACTACGTCGGCTACGGGCCGCCCGCGTACGGCTACGGCTACGGGCCGTACTACGGCCGTCCGTACGGCTACGTGCATCCCGGCTGGTACGGCCGCGGCTACTACGGTCACGGCTGGTACGGCCACGGCTACTACGGCCGGGGCTACGGCCGCCGCTGGTAACCGGCTAGCGAGCACACGGTTTCGCGGCGGCGGTCTCGTTCGCGAACGTCGCGACGAACGTGGCACCGGGTGCATTCGCGAGCGCCCAACCTGCGTCGCCCTTGAGGAATTGCGCCGTCGCGTGGCGCGGCGCTCCCCAGCCCCCGACGGCGACGGGATCCGGTCCGCACCACGCGACGGCGTGTGACGCGGTCCACTCGCCGAAGCTCCGGCCGAACTCGTTCGGGACGACGTCGAACGTGTAGGTCACGGCCGCATGCGTCTTGTCGGTCGCGTCGACCGAA
>CAJCIN010000166.1 GCA_903970385.1 Rhodospirillales bacterium
CGGCGACGTCGAGGATCGCGTGCGACGTGGCTTCGTCGCACTGATTCCCGAAGGTCATCGTGCCGAGGCAGACGCGCGAGACCTTCAGCCCCGTGCGGCCGAGATTCGTGAACTCCATACGGGCGACTTCCGCGCGCTAGCGCGTGGCCATTTCGTACATCGGCGGGCCGCTGTACGTTTCCGGATATTCGCCCGTCAGGCAGCCGAGGCACATCTCGCCGCGCTTGCGCGCGACGGCGGACAGCAGCCCCTCTTTGCTCAGGAACCCGAGCGAATCGGCGCCGATCTTTTCGCGGATCTCATCGATCGTGAAGTTCGCCGCGATCAATTCTTCGTGCGTCGCCATGTCGACGCCGAGGTAGCAGGGGTGGATGATCGGCGGCGAGGTGATGCGGACGTGCACCTCGCGCGCGCCCGCGTCGCGCAGGAGCTTGACGATGCGCGGCGTCGTCGTGCCGCGGACGATCGAATCGTCGACGACGATCACGCGCTTGTTCTCGAGCAACTCGCGGATCGGATTGAATTTCAGTTGCACGCCGCGCGCGCGCATGCGCTGGTCCGGGCTGATGAACGTACGCCCGATATAGCGGTTCTTGATCAAGCCCTCGACGTACGGCAGACCGGCCTCCTGCGAGAAGCCGATGCCGCCCGGGATCGCCGAGTCCGGAATCGCCATGACGACGTCCGCATCCGCGGGATGCTCGCGCGCGAGTTGACGGCCCATCTCGAGGCGCGCCATGTAGATCGATTTGCCGCTCAGCATGGAGTCGGGCCGCGCGAAGTAGATGTATTCGAACATGCACAGCGCCTGCGGCTTGTTCGCCGGAGGGGTATCGACGTGCAAGCCGTCCGCGTCGATCCAAACGATCTCGCCCGGCCCGAGTTCGCGGATGTATTCCGCGCCGACGGTCGCGAGCGCGCACGATTCCGACGCGAACATGTACCCGCCGCCCGGGAAGCGGCCGTAGCACAGCGGCCGCACGCCCCACGGATCGCGGAACGCGTAGAGCGCTTTCACCGTGGACATCACGATCGAATACGCGCCTTCGGCGCGCGACATCACGTGGCGGATCCGCGCGATCATGTCGGCGCCCGGAGCCTGCACGATCGCTTTCGCGAGCACTTCGGAATCGGACGTCGCCTGTAAGACCGTCGCGGCGAGCAGACCTTCACGCAGGTCGTCGGTATTCGTCAGATTCCCGTTGTGCGCGAGCGCGACTTCACCGAAATCCGAATGTTCGAGCAGCGGCTGTGCATTGACGACGATCGACGAGCCCGTCGTCGAATAGCGCGTGTGACCGACCGAGATGTAGCCGCTGAGCCGGCCGAGCACGTCTTCGTCGAAGATGCTCGAGATCAACCCCATCTCGCGATGACACACGATCGTGGCGCCGTCCGACACCGCGATGCCGGCCGACTCTTGCCCGCGATGCTGCAGCGCGTACAGGCCGAAGTACGCGTGCCGCGCGACTTCGTTCCCGGGGGCGTAGATGCCGACGATCCCGCACGCTTCGTGCATCGAGTCGCCGGCCGGCATCGGAGCCTCGCCGTCGTAATCGCGAGCCATCAGCCGTTATTCACCGAGGGGGGCGTCGATTCCGGGCGCGGGCGACCGGACTGTGACGCTCCCCGCACCGTCATCGGCGGTCGCGATTACCGCTGAAGATCGAGAGCAAGGCCAAAAAGATGTTGATCGAGTCGAGATAGATCGACGTAGCCAATTCGATCGCCGTCTGCCCGCCGCCGCCGGCCCGGATCCGCCCGAAGTCGACGAGCACGAGCAACGTGAACACCGCGAGCGTCAGCCACGAGTAGACCTGCGGATGGAGAAAATGCGTGAACGCCGAGACGAGGCCGACGAGCAAGAGCGCGATCAAGGCTCCGAACGCGATTCCGGAGAGTTTGCGGTAGTCGAAGCTCGTGAGATAGACGACGGCGGCGAGCGTCAGCATGCCCATGCCCGTCGTCGCCGCGGCATCGACGACGACGCCCGACCCGTCGAGCCGGGCGTAGTTCGCGATGACGGGACCGATGCCGATCCCCTCGCAGGCCGTGAATGCGTAGAACATGAGCATCGAGATGCCGGGATTCGCCCGCGTGCCCGAGATCGCGAACAGAAATCCGAACCCGACCAACATCGCGATCAGCGAGGCGCCGTACGGAAATCCTTGCGAAAAATACGCGGTGATCGCGGTAACGAGAAACCCGGCGCCCGTGATTCCGAGCACCTGACCGAGGAGCGCCGGCGTCGAGACGGTCGCGACACCGAAGCGGGGCTGTTGCTGAGGCGAAAACCGATTCATACCGCTCCTCACTACCCCAGCCCCGCCTGCGGAGTTTCAGCCGCGCCGGGCGCTAGGACTTGTGCTCGGCGTCCACGAGGTCGGCGACGCTCGAACTGAGGTCCCGCGCCTCGTCGCGCATGTCGGCCTTCTTCTGCCAGTCGTTTTCGAACGTCGTCACGCTCGCGTTCGCCATCTTGGTCTCGACGAGCACGTTGCCGTCGGCCGCGAGCATCGGCTCGACCTTGCTCCACTGCAACGCGATGTCGCGAGCCGGCGCCTGGAGTTGACCCTTTCCTTTGTACTTGCCGCTCGCGACCGCATCCGCATCTCGCCGGATCGCCGCGAGCGCGGCCGTCACGACGGGCATCCTGCTCGTTCCGTCGGCCGCATCGGCGGCGCCGGTACCGAAGGCGAAGGCGGTGAGGGCGATAACCGTTCCGATATTCGCTGTACGCATGCGCCGTTATAACCCGTTCGCGCGGATCGTAAACGTCAGCGATCGAGCGCGATATCGCTACGGTAACTGAGCGATACGCCCGCGCCCATGCGCCGCGCGAGCACGTCGACGGCGCGATACGCGTTCGCCCGCGCGCGTTCGAGATCGGCTCCTTGCGCCGTTACGGTGAGCACGCGACCGCCGCCCGCATCGACGACCCCGTCGCGTGCGTTCGACGCACCCCAGAAGGCGACGCCCGCGTCGCCGAGCGACACGTCCGCACCGAGGTCGCGCAGCGGCGAACTCGTCCGCGGATAATCCGGCGTCGCGAGCACCACGCCGACGCACGGGTCGCCGTCGAACGTGGCGACGGACGCGTCGAGGGCGCCGTCCGCGGCGCCGCGCAACAGCTTCGCGAAATCGCCGCGCACGCGCGGCATGAGCACTTGCGTTTCCGGATCGCCGAACCGGACGTTGAATTCGATGACCGACGGGCCGGCGGCCGTCCACATCAAGCCGCAGTACAGGACGCCGACGAAGCGCTCGTTCTCGCCCGCGAGTCCGCGCGCGACAGGCTCGAGGACGCGCTCGGCGACGAGGCGTTCGAGGTCGTCGGGAAAGCCGGCGGGCGGCGAGTACGCGCCCATGCCGCCCGTGTTCGGACCCGTGTCGCCGTCGCCCGCGCGCTTGTAATCGCATGCCGCGCCGACGATCGTGAATCGCTTGCCGTCGCCGAGCGCGAATACGCTGAGTTCGCGACCCTCGAGTTTTTCCTCGAGCAGCACGTCGCTGCCGCCGCCCGGCACGCCGCCCGTGCCGTACCAATCGCGCAGAACCGCGAGCGCGCGTTCCGCATCGGGCGCGACGACGACGCCCTTCCCGGCCGCGAGCCCGTCGGCTTTGACGACGCAGCCGCCGCGCCAATCCGCGAGCGCCTTTTCCGCATGCGCGAGCGAATGGACCACGCGCGATTTCGCGGTCGGTATGCCGTGCCGCTCCATGAATCGTTTCGCGAAGATCTTGCTCGATTCGAGGCGGCCCGGCGCACGGTTCGGGCCGAACGTCGGAATCTTCGCATCGCGGAAACGATCGCCGACGCCCGCTGCGATCGCCGTTTCCGGGCCGAGCACGACGAGATCGATCCGCTCCTCGAGCGCGCGCGCGAGCAGCGACTTGCCGTCCGTCGCGGGGATGGCCCAATTGGTGCCGCGCGACGCCGTTCCGGCGTTGCCGGGCGCGGCGAACAGCGCGTCACACGATTCGGATCGCGAGAGCCTCCACGACAGCGCGTCCTCGCGCGCACCGTTTCCGACGACGAGAATTCTCACTCCCACTCCACCGTCGCGGGCGGCTTGGACGTGATGTCGTAGGCGATGCGGTTGACGCCCGGCACTTCGTTGACGATGCGCGTGCTGATGCGTTCGAGCAACTCGTGCGGCAAGCGCGCCCAGTCGGCCGTCATGCCGTCTTCGCTCGTGATCGCGCGGACGGCCACGAGATTCGCATACGTGCGGCCGTCGCCCATCACGCCGACGCTCTGGAGCGGCGTCAGCACGGCGAAATATTGCCACGGGCGCGGCGAGAGCGTCGCCGCCTCGATCTCGTCCGTGACGATGAGGTCGGCGGCGCGCACGGTGTTCAAGCGATCGGAGTTGACCTCACCGAGCACGCGCACGGCGAGCCCGGGTCCCGGAAACGGCTGCCGTTCAACGATGTGTTCGGGGAGCCCGAGCACGCGCCCGACCTCGCGCACCTCGTCCTTGAAGAGCGCGCGCAGCGGCTCGACGAGCGCGAGCGCCATCTTCTCCGGTAGACCGCCGACGTTGTGATGCGACTTGATCTTGTGGCCGGCTTTCGATCCCGGGGTCTTCGACTCGATCACGTCCGGATACAGCGTGCCCTGCACGAGAAACCCGACGCCCGGAATCTTCGCCGCTTCTTCTTCGAAGATCGCGATGAACTCGTGACCGATCCGGATCCGCTTCTCCTCGGGATCGACGATGCCGGCGAGGCGCGCGAGGAAACGGTCGCGGGCGTCGACCCGCACGACGTTCAGATGCAGAACGTCGCGAAACGCCGCCATCACCGCGTCGCCCTCGTGCGCGCGCAAGAGCCCAGTATCGACGAACACGCACGTGAGCTGCGTGCCGATCGCGCGCGCGACGAGCGTCGCGGCGACCGCCGAATCGACGCCGCCCGAGAGCGCGCAGATCACTCGGCCGTCGCCCACCTGCGCGCGGATTTGCGCGATCGTCACGTCGACGAACGAGTCCATCTTCCACGCGGGCGCGACCCCCGCGACGTCGTGCAGAAAGTTCGCGATCAGCGTCTTTCCCGCTTCCGTGTGCACGACTTCCGGGTGGAATTGCACGCCGAAGATCTTGCGCACCGGATCGCCGATCGCCGCGACGGCGCAGCGCGCGGTGCGCGCGAGCGTCACGAACCCGGGCGGCGGCGCCGCGACCGTGTCGCCGTGCGACATCCACGCGCGGCTGCGTTCCGGTATGTTCGCCGTGAGCGCCGACGGCGCCACGATTTCGAGCGCGGCGGCACCGAACTCGCGGTGCGTCGATGCGACGAGCGTGCCGCCGAGATCGCGCGCGATCAACTGCATGCCGTAACAGATGCCGAGGATCGGCACGCCCGCGGTGAGGACCGCGGGATCGATACCGAGCGCGTCGTCGGCAAGCGTGCTCTCCGGGCCGCCGGTCAGCACGATCGCGACCGGCTCGCGCTTCGCGATCTCGCTCCAGGGTGCGTCGTGCGGCAAGATCTCCGAGTAGACGTTCGCTTCGCGCACGCGCCGCGCGATCAGTTGACTGTACTGCGCTCCGAAATCGAGGATCACGACCGTGGCCGGACGCGTGCGTGCGTCCGCGGCGCGGGTGGTAGCCGTCGTCATGTTCTCGCCCGTTCCAGCCGACCGGAGACGACCCTGCGACCGCGCCGTTCCACCGTCACGGCCCGCGCCGGAGACGTTCGTCGAAACCCTCGTACGCGGCGTAGAACGCGCAGCCCGCCGCGATCGCGCACGCGGCCGTGCCGCACACGACGAACCAGACCGAGACGAGCGACGCCGCGGCGCACACGACCGCGACGGCGCTCGCGCATGCGAGGATGCCCTGCGCGACGCGCAGGCGACCCGCTACGTGACGATCTCCGCGAGCCGCCCGGAGTCGCGCGCCATCACGACCTCCATCGCGATCCGCTCGCCGACCGAGACGTCGCGGCCCCAGCGGTACGCGCTATACGGCGTGTAGCGGGTTCCGGGCGACCCCGGGATGCGCAGCGAAACGTCGTAGACGACGAACGCTTTCGGCGGCCCCGCGACGATGATGCATTGCAGCGCGAAGGGACCGATGACGCCGGGCGGATTCGCCTCCGCCGCGGCACGCACGAATCGTTCGCCGAGATCGAACGCGTTCTCGAGCATCGATTCCGTCAACGTGGTCGCGATGTGGCCGGCCTCTTCCATGCGCACGGGAATGCCCGCCGCGGATTCGAGTTGCGCGGGCGGCAGCGAACGCAGGCCGTCGAGATTCGTCTGACGCCGCGTGTCCGTGCCGAGCAGCTCCAATTCGCCGAGCATCGGCGACCAGAAGAAATTGAGGTTGACGCTCGGGCCGAGCGCGTACTCCTCGATGCGCGCGCCCGCGAGGCCCGCATCGTCGACCATCCCCGCGATCCGCAGACGTTCGGCTTGCGTGCGGTATTCGTCCGGCGACGAGCAGAGAAAGAACGCGCGTTCGAAACTGACGCGCGCGTGCTGCGCCTTCACCATCACGAGCGTATCGATCTCGTCCGGCGACGCGAACGTTCGCGGATGGCGGATGCCCGCGCGCGCGAGCAGCGCGTACTGATTCTCGGCTTCGTCGCGTTCCTCGGCACGCAGCAGCCGGCGATTGCCGAAGAACGGCACCAGCATCCCCCGCTCGATCTCGTCGTACGAGAATCGCTCGTGCAGGTAGACTTCGAACGAACGGTTCGCGACGAAGAGCGCGTTCGCCGCGCACAGTGTACGTTGCACGTCCGGGTCGAGCAGATCGGCGAACGCCGCGAGTTCGAGCGTCGCGTCGACGCAGCCGCGCGCGGGATCGGTCCGGCGTGCGAAGTAGCGCGCGTACGTGCGCTCGCGGCCGGTCGCGGTCACGACGAGGTTGCGCAGGCCCTGCGCCCGCGCGCCGAACGCGACGTCGAGGGCCGAGTGACTGCCGACGGAGCAGAGCGTGAGCGCGCTCGCGTCGTACGCCGCAAGCGTCGCCGCGACGGCGGCATCGAGCACTACGACGCGAGTTCCTGCGCTTGCCGCGTCGGCGCGTATTGCACGAGCAGGATCGACTTCAGCCGCGCCGCCGCATCCTTCGTCTTGTCCGTCGAGACGCGCTGCATGAGCTCGTACACGTCGAGCAACGTGCCCGGTAGCGTCTGGTCGCGCGGATACTGCTTCTGCCAATCCTCGACGGCCGAATCGACGAGCAGCGCCTGGCCTTCCATGCGATAGCCCCAGCCCTTGTCGAGGTATTTGTTGATGCGCGCGACCTCGTTGCGCACCCCGAGCGGCGACTCTTTGTAATCGCCGAAGTACTCGTCCGCCGGGGCCGTGCGCGTCAACCGGAGTTCGTGCGGCACCGCCGAGACGCGCCCGATGATCCGCAGTTGGGGCTCGCGCGCGCGACGCTCCGCGATCGTACGCGCGAACGCGCGATCGACGTCGGTGTAGCCCGGATCGGCGAGCGCGGTTCGCGCGATCGAGAACATCGTACCGAACTCCGGATCGGGCACGCGGTCGATCGGCGTTGCGACGTCCGCCGCGTGTTGCAGCAGCGCGCTCCGGTACGCAGGATCGCGCGTCAGGTTGAACGCGCGGACGTCGGCGACGATGAGTTGCACGCGCGCGTCCGCATCGCCGTGGAACGCGTCGACGTTCGCGAGCGCCGAACGCTCGGCGCGTTCGGCGACCGTCTTCGGATCGTCGGCCGCCGTGCCGAGCGCGGCGACGAGCGCCTCGGCTTCCGCCCGATGCTGCGCGTCGCCCGTCTTCGCGACGGCGCTCGCGGCTTCGAGGACGTACCAGAGCGACGCGTCGTCGTTCGTCAGGGGATCGTAGTGCAATTCCGTCGCGACGTCGACCGCGAGCGCCGCGACCTGCGCGCTCTGCGGATCGTCCGGGCGAAAGAGCGCATAGGCGCGGCCCGCGTCGAACACGGTCGATTCGTAGTAGAGCTCGCTCGAAAACGGCCAACCCTTCGCGACGCCCTTGTCGTACGCGCTCCGCATCGTCGCGTAGAGGACGGTCGGATCCGTCTCGATGGCCGCGCGCGCCGGAATTGCGGCGGCGGCGACCAGGATCCCGAGCGCGAGAGCGCTCCTAAACAATTCCCGAATCGTCGAGCACGGCGTGCAGGTTGTTCGAGAGCAACGCGTTCTTGATCTCGCGCGCGATCCGCCGGCCGGTCGACATCGGCTCGCTGTAGTTCAGATACGAATACGGCGAGCCGTCGATGAACGGGTTCGTGCCCGCGACGATGCGCGCGGAGATCTCCATCACGAAGAATTTCGCTTCCGACGTGATGATCGTCTCGATGCAGAACGCGCCGAAGAGTCCCTTCGGTCCGCAGATCTCCTGGCTCACGCGCACGACGTCCTCGCCCATGCGGTACGCCTCGGCGAGCATCGACTCGCGCAAGACGAGCGGCGAGTTCCCGACGACGACGTAGCTCGGCTCGATCTCCATGTTCTGCTGCGCGGTCGCCGGGATGCGGCCGAGCGAATCGACGTTCGTCTCGTACCGCCGGTCCATGCTCATGATCTCGAGTTTGCCCGTGAGCGGCGAATAGAAATAGTGGATGTAGGCGGGAACGCCGATGATGTATTCTTGCAGGATGTAGTTCTGGCGCGCGAGTTGTCCCGCGCGCTGTTCGAAATCGTTGGCGTTGCGCACGAACAGGTAGCCTTTGCCGCCCTGCGCGCCGTACAGCTTGACGATGACCGGGCGGTCGATCTCCGCGGCGGTCCTGAACTGCCGCGGCACGGTCAGGCCCGCGCGCGTGAGCCACTGCCGCTGCAGCTCGCGACTCGCCTCGTGGTCGAGGACGGCTTTGTTGCCGAAGTACGGGATCGACATCTTCTTGTGATCGTCGAGCGAGAGATACGCGACGAACGATCCGTGCGGAACGATGATGATCTTGCGCGATTCGAGTTCCGGCACGAGGTCCATGAACTCGCCGTAGTTATCGATGCCGATCACTTCGTCGACGAACGCGAACGAACGGTAGAGACGCTCCGTCTCCCGGTTCGCGATCGCGAGCGTGTGGAAGCCTTCGTCGTGCGCTCCCTTGAGGATCTGTAGCGCCGAATGCGAGCCGAGCGTCGCGATCGTATAGAAGTCGCTCGACTTGCCCTGCGCCGGGGTCCGGAGAAGTTCGGGTGCGATCATACTATCGAAGTGCTTTCTGGAACGCGGTGTTACAGAGCAACGTCTCGGTCGCGAGCGCGACGAGTTCCGGTTCTGCGGGCTCGCCTGGCGCCGCGTAGAGTCGCCAGGCGGTGAAACGTTCGAGGCGTCGCACGCCCGCGAGCGTGCGGCCCGAGATCCGAACCGCTTCGGAGCGCGCGCCGGCGTTCGATTCGATCTCGTCGATCCACACTTCGCCCGCCAGGGGATGCGAGCCCTCGCGCACGCGCATCGCATGTTTGTTCGGGTTGAAAATCGTTTCGAAGCCGCGCAGCGTGTCCGGCAACTCTTCTGCGCGACC
>CAJCIN010000167.1 GCA_903970385.1 Rhodospirillales bacterium
GATCTACCAAGTGACCCCGAATCCTACCTTCAATAACCTCTCCGGCGACATCGTCTTGAAATTCCGCGTCAACGGGACGCTCGATTTCAACGATTATACGTATGCGGTCGTGGTCGATACGTGCGGCTTAGGGACGCCCTACCCGCAGGCCTTGAACACGACGTTCAACAGCTTTTCCTACGCGTTCTTCGTCGGCGGATCGTACGGCACCGCGCTTCCGCAGCTCGTCGAGTATTTTGTGAGCCCGAATTCGAGCGGCACGATCCTGCACGTCAACGTTCCGGAAAGCGCGTCGCTCGAGCAGTTCGTTCCGAACGACAACAACCTCGGCAACGAGTTCGAGCTGATCTTCAAACGCAGCGAGCTCGCGAACCCCCTCAACCAGGCCCAGCCGTGCCCGAACATTCCCGCGACGACCGCATCCGCCGTTCCGACCGCCTCCGCGGGTGCGTCGCCGACGGCGACACCGACCGTCGCTCCCACGCTGGCACCCGGTGCCTCGCCCACGCCGTCGCCGACCGCGACGCCCGTCGGTCAGCCGACGCAGAGCATCCAGTCGAGCTGGGCGTTCAACTTCTTCACGATCCAACAGGTCGGCGGCGCGTCGACGATCTTGGATTCGCTCGGCGTGGGCGGCCCGACCGACGTGACGTACAACAGCGCCATCGTCGATGTGAACAGCTCGCAAGACATCCCGATCTTCAAGGCGACGGGCGGAACGCAACCCGGTAACCCGTCCGCGCAACTCGCGGGCGGCGAGATCCAGAACTACCCGTAGGCGCCCGGCTCCGCTAGAAGCTGAGGTTCTGCGGGATGATCCCGCCCGACTGATTGCCGCCGATGCCGAAGCCCGCGCCTTGCTGCGGGAAGGCGAGGATCACGACCTGGAACGAGAACTGCTTGAGGTCCTGATTGTACGAGAACTGCAGCTGGTAGCAGTTGTCCACGATCTGGCTCAGGTAGACGTTCTTGTCCTCGAGCCGCATGTGGTTTTTCCAGTCGACGTTGGTCGTGAGCTGTAACGTCGCGTCTTTGCCGAGCGGCGTGATCGCCTGCACGTTCGTCGTTCCGAAGCCGTTGCCCGGACCCGGCTGATAGTAACCGCCGACGACGAGATACGCGCGCGGCGACGGCTTGTAGTTCAGCTGATACGTGATCGGCTGGCCCTGGCGATCGAAGTTCGTGCCGTCGGAGAGCGAGAGCGAGTAGACGTCCTTGTTATAGAAGCGCAGCACGTCTTGCGCGGAGTGCGCGCCGGGCGAGAGGTTGTCGAGGAGTTGGAACGGCACGTCCGACGGCCCGATCGGGTGCTGCTCGTTGTACGTGATCGAGTTGACGAGATGGTTGCCGATCGGCGTCGAGAGCGACGCGTTCTGTTGATCGAACGCCTTCTCGTCGCCCGTACCGTAGTAATCTTGCGTCAGGTTGTAATTCGCCGTGAAGTCGCTGTTGCCGAGCACTTTCGCGTAGTACGATTCCGCGATCTGACCTTGGAAGCGCGACGTCGAGAAGTGATTCTCGGGTTCCGCGTATTCGCCGATCGTGAACTGCACCTGCGGCGCGTAGCGAAAGCCGTGGAAATCGAGGTGCGGCATGATCTGCAATTGCGGGATGCTGTCGTAGCCGAACGGTTCCGCCGAATAATCCGTTTTGTCGTAGGTGAAATTGTAGTCGGCGGCCTTCGTGAACACGTGCGTGTTCAGGTCGATGTGGAACGTGTCGCTCGACGAGATCGGGCTGTTGAACTTCGAATAACTCAGATTGATCTGCTGCTGCACGTACTGGCCGAGCGTGATCGAATCGATGAACCCGAGGTTGAGATTGTCGGAGAGCGAGCCCTGGAGGAAGCGCGAGAACGTCAGGTTCTCCGTGCTCGCCGTGCCCGTCTGATGGATGAGCGATCCCGTGATGTCGAGGCTCGCGGGCAACGTGAGGTTCGGTCCGAAATCGCCCTCGTAGTTGATGCCGAACTGACCGCGGAGCCGGCGGCTGAAGTTCTCGGTATCCTGGAGATTGAAGTTCGTCTCGCGCGCTTCCGCGACGTGATCGTCGATCGTGTACGCGTCGATCGTCGTGTAGCGATGTTTGTCTTTCGCCCCGATGTACGCGCTATAGCCGAGCCCGAGCCCGCGCTTCGTGTAGTACTCGACGCGATAGTAGCCGTAGTAGGTGTCGGAGGGCGCGAAGCCGATGCGCAGTTTGATCCACGCGCCCTCGGTCTGATCGTAACCGACGAGCGGCAAGAACGACGCCTGACGGCGCGGATCGTCGACGCCGCGTAACGGGATCACGAGCAGCGGAAGATAGAGGATCGCGAGCGGGCCGAGGAACACGACCGCCTTGCGCGCGATGAGCCGGTCGCCCGGGAAGACGTCGATCGTGCGCGCTTCGACGTGATAGCCGCCGTGCGGATTCTCGCACGTCGTGAAGCTCGCGTGGTCGCCGTGCGTCACGCCGTCGCTGCGCGAGACGAGATTCTCGGCGTTGAAGTGCAGCTTGCCCTGCGCGACGCCCTCGATCGATTCGCCGTGACCGTTCTCGAGCGTCGCGCGGCGCGTGCGCATGTCGAACGTGATCGAGTCGGCGTAGAGGATCGAATCTTGCGAGCGGTTGACGAGGTACGTGTGGCCGCGCACGACGATCGTGTGGTCGCCGTCGTAGTGCGCGCGGTCGCCGACGATCTGGCCCTCGACGTAGAAGATGTGCACGTTGCCGTAGAGATCCGACGCCTTGCGCGTATCCGTCGAGCCGGAGATCTTGTCGGCGATCGTCACGATCTGATACGGCTGCAGTTGCGGTTTCGGCGTCCCGGACGCGCTCGGGCTCGGCGCGGGCTGCTTCGGGCCGCCGACGAGCGGCATCGTCGTCGGCAGCCCGCTCGGGCGCACGAGGAACACGGGCTGGTTCGCGTTCGAGGTTGCCGACGCCGTCGGAAGCGGCACGGGCGACGCGGTGGCGGAGCCCGTCGGTCGCGGCGTCGGCGGCACGATCTGTTGCGGCCCGGATCCGGGAACCGCGGGGATCGGCAAGAGCGTCGCGGATGACGACGGCGACGGCGGCGGCGCGAGCGGCGGCACTTGGTCGCTACCCTCACCCTGCGTCGTCGATTCGGGGGAGCCGGCACTCGGGCCGGGTGCGGGTGCGAACGACGGGCTCGCGCTCGCGCTCGGACTCGCCGCGGCGGTCGCGCTCGGAAGCGGGCTCGCATTCGGCGGCTCGGCCTGCGCGACCGTTGCGGACGGACGTTCGTCGAGCGCTTCGAGGCCGGCGACGCTCGACACGATGCGCTCGAGGCCGTCGCCGGCAGCATGGTCGCGTTCGGTCGACGGCGTATCGGCCGCGTCGGAACGCGCGTATGCCGGCGTCGCGACGGCGACGACGGCGGGCGTTCCCGCCGCGTGCGATGCGCCGCACGAACGCGCCTTCAACAGCTCGGCGAAGCGCGGATCGAGTGCGGCCGGTTCCTCGATCGCGTTGATCGGTCCGACCATGTTGAAGAGCGCGGCTGCAAGCGACAGCGTTGCGGCGGCGAAACGCGCGCGCTTCGACATCTTGCGGGTCCCCGTTATCGCTCGACGCGCCGGAACAAGATCGCTCCGGCGGTGCCCATGATGAGATTCGGCGCCCACGCGGCGAGATACGGATTGACGGCGTCGTTCTTTCCGAGTGCGGAGAACGCCGACATCATGATGTAGTAGACGAAGAGCAAGAGCACGGAGAGCGCGATTCCGAGCGCCGTGCCGAGGCTCTTGCCCTTGCGGCCGATCTGCGCGGCGAGCGGTAACGCGAGCACGACCGCGATGAAGGCTGCGAACGGAAACGCGAGCCGTTGCGCGAGCGTGATCTTCAAGATGTCGAGCGTCTGACCGCCCTGGCCCGTCGTCTCCATCGCCTTGATCTGGCTCTTCAGTTGTTTCGAGTTGATCGTGTACGGATCGTTCGTCGACGTGTTGACGAACTGATCGATCGTCTCGCCGAGCGGTAAGCTGACGTCGACGTCGCGGATGACGGAGTCGCCGTTCACTTCACCGCCGGGTTTGAACTGCGTGACGCGCGCGCCGCTGAGGTGCAGCACCTCTCCGTCGACGGCCGCGGAGTTCGCGTTGATCACCGTCTTGTACGGCGTCGTCGTCGAATTCTCGAAGATCATCACGTTGTGCATCGTCTTCTTGTCTTGGCTCACGTCGCCGACGTAGAACACGTTGCCGGTCGTGTCGTCTTTCCGGAAGAAGCCCGGCACGACGGGCAGCTGCTCCGTGTGATAGACGATCTGATAGAACGTACGCGTCGAGAGATCGGTCGTGATCGGCGAGATCGTCTCGTTGATCTCGTACGACGTGAGGAACATGAAGAAGCCGAAGGCGAGCGGCGTGCAGCAGATGCGCAGGAACGTGACGCCGGACGTCCGCAGCGCGTTGATTTCGTTGTCTTGCGCGAGCCGGCCGAATGCGAGCAGCGACGAGAGCAGGCACGCGAACGGGAACGCGAGCGGCGTGCTCTGCGGCACGCGGAACAACAGGAAGCGCAGCACGAGAAAGATCGGCGCGTGCGCGTTGATGATGTAGTCCGCGGCCAAGAAAAAGATGTTGACGAACCAGAACAGCAGATAGGCGCCGAACGCGAAACCGAACGGCGGCATGATCTCGCGCAACAGATACGCGTCGAGGATCGTGAAGCGCG
The DNA here is from genome assembly GCA_903970385.1 of Rhodospirillales bacterium. GTDB lineage: Bacteria > Vulcanimicrobiota > Vulcanimicrobiia > Vulcanimicrobiales > Vulcanimicrobiaceae > Palsa-1515. The sequence goes on from CAJCIN010000167.1 coordinate 4,681, forward strand.
GGAACCGCAAGGGCGCGAAAGGAGCGGCGCGCCGGATCGGTACGGTGGCCACGCGGCGTCAGTACGTCGTGGAGTGCAGGGCTGCCGACACGCGCGCCACGTATGCGCGCGTTTCCGCGAACGGCGGTACGCCGTGGGTCGCATCGACGGCGCCGGGGCCGGCGTTGTACGCCGCGAGCGCGAGCGACACGTTGTTGTGGTACCGCTTGAGGAGATCTTTCATGTACCGGCAGCCGCCCGAGACGTTCTCTTGCGGATCGAACGCGTCGACCACGCCGTAGGTGAGCGCCGTGTCCGGCATCAGTTGCATGAGCCCTTGCGCGCCGGCGCGGCTGACGGCCGCGGGATCGCCGTGCGATTCGACTTGGATCATCGCGCTCACGAGTTGCGTCGACAGGCCGGTCGTGCGCGCGTTCTGCGTCACGATGCCGCGCAGCAGCGCCTGGTCCATCGCATGCGGGCCGCCCGGAACGAATCCGCCGCCACCACATCCGTAGAACACACTGAGCAAAAGCAAAGCGAGGACGAGTCTCACGTTGCGCTGTGCGTTCGTCGGCCGCAGCGTGCGGCCTTCGGTCTCATGCGATCTTCACGAATGGGACCGCGGTACCGGTCCGACGTGTGATCCGCCGTACGCGAAAGAGCCATATCGTCACCTATCGGAGCGGCGGCGAACCGACCTGAGCGTGCGCCGGCCCGCACTTCGCGCACGAGAGCGTGTGCGTCGCGTCGAACGTACGTTCGTGAACGAATATACGGTCGGCCGATCTCCGCCGCACAGTTGCTTCCCGGCGCCGCCCCAAGTATAGTGGTGCGAGGTGGTAGCCGGTGGGTCAAAGTGGAGGACAGTCCCTGGCTCGCGAGATCGCGCGTTTTACGGGTCGCGCCGAGGGCGCTCTTGACGACAAGGGCCGTCTCGTCGTGCCCGCCCGGTTTCGCGAGCGCCTCGGCGCCAAGTTCGTCGTGACGATCGCCGAGCCCGATCCGTGCCTCGCCCTCTATCCGATGTCCACCTGGGAGACGTTCTGCGAACGACTCGAAGCGGCGCCCCTCAAGGACGAACGATACCGGCGGTTCGTCCGCCATCTGCTCGCGCACACCGACGAGACGTCGTGCGACGCGCAGGGTCGCGTGCTGCTGCCGGGCGCGCTCCGCGCCTACGCGGGCATCGACCGGGAGATCGTCGCGATCGGCTCGCTCACGCGCGTGGAAGTGTGGTCCAAGGAGCGACTCGGCACGACGGCGCCGAGCGCCGACGAGGCAGCCGCCTTCACGACGGAGCTCGGCCTCTATTAACGATGCCGATGATGCCGCGCACGCTTCCGTCCTCCTCACCGAATCGATCGACTGGCTCGCCGTGCGCGAGGGCGGCCTCTACGTCGACGGAACGTTCGGCGCCGGCGGCCACGCCCGCGCGATCGCGGAACGCGGCGGCCGCGTCGTCGCGTTCGATCTCGACGAGAGCGCGGCGGTACCGCCGGATCTCGCGGCGTCCGTCACGCTCGTCCGGCGCAACTTCGCGGAACTCGGCGACGCGCTCGACGGCCTCTCGCTCGGCGAACTCGACGGCGCGCTGTTCGATCTCGGCGTTTCGTCGATGCAGTTCGATCGCCCCGAGCGCGGCTTCTCGCTGCGTTTCGACGGACCGCTCGACATGCGCATGACCGGCGGCACCGGCGATACGGCCTACGACTTGCTCGCGACGCTCGACGAACGCGAGCTCGCGGACACGATCTTCGCGTTCGGCGAGGAACGCGCGGCGCGGCGCATCGCCCGCGCGCTCGTCGCCGCTCGCGATGCGAATCGCCTGCCGACCCGGACGCTCGAACTCGCGGGGCTCGTGGCGGGCGTCGTGCAGGTGCGCGGGAAGCGCGAACGCGTGCACCCGGCGACGCGCACGTTCCAAGCGTTGCGCATCGCCGTGAACGACGAACTCGGTTCGCTCGAACGCGGGCTCGACGCCGCGATCGGCCGGCTGCGTCCGGGCGGCCGCGCCGTCGCGATCAGTTTTCACTCGCTCGAAGACCGGATCGTGAAGCGTCGCTTCCGCGACGACGAACGCGTCCGCGCGCTCACCAAGAAGCCCCTCATTCCCGGCGACGACGAACTCGCGCGCAATCCGCGCGCCCGAAGCGCGAAGCTTCGCGTCGCGGAGCGCCAGCCGTGATCGCAAGACCGCTACCTTACGAAGAGCTGCAGCCGTCGCGTAGCGGCACCCGCGCGGGCCGCACGGCGGTCCGCCGTCGCCGCGCGCGCACGCGGCGTGAACGCTATACGAATCTCGTGCGCATCTTCGCGACGACCGCCGTGCTCGTGCTCGTCGTCACGGTCTATCTCGCGCTGATGGCCAACGTGACGCGCATGAACTACGAGCTCGCGAAGCTCGCGCAGCAGCGTGCGGCGCTGCTCGACGTGACGGCCGCGAACGACGACGCGATCGCGAACGCCGAGTCGAACGAACGCCTTCGCGCGTACGCGAAGAAACTCGGCATGCACGAACCGCAGACGTTCGCGGCGATCGCATTGCCGGCGGACCCGCCGAAACCCGCCGTAGGCATCGCGTTTTTGAGCTGGCTCAAGTAGCCCGCGCGTGAAGAACGTTCCGGCGCGGCGTCCGCTCGAGGCGTCGGCGCGACGGTCGAGCGGGCGCGCGAAGTTCGTCTTCTACGCGCTGCTCGCGATCGCGTGTCTCGTCGTGTCGCGCTTCTTCGTCGTGCAGGTGCGCGAGGGACCGATGCTCGCGGCGCGCGGATACGAACAGCGCCTGACGACGGTGAATCTCGCCGCGCATCGCGGCTCGATCTTCGATCGCGGCGGCGTCACGCTCGTCCGCTCGTTGCCGTCGCAGAGCGTGTACGCGACGACGGGCGAGATCGCGGATGCGCGCGGCGAAGCGCGCACGTTGCAGCCGATCCTGCGCGATCTGACCGTCCGGGATCTCGCGGATTCGCTTCGCGCGCGCATGCCGTACATCCAAGTCGATCACAAGATCACGCGCGAGCAGTCGAACGCGATCGCGAAGCTCGCGTTGCCGGGCATCAGCATCGTGCCGGAAACGACCGGCGTCCGGTTCGATCCGTCGGGCCGTCTCGCGTCGACCGTCATCGGCTTCACGGGCTTCAACGAGAACGGGCTCGCCGGCATCGAGTACGCGTTCGACGATCTCTTGCGCGGGACGCCCGGGAAGATGGAACTCGAGGGCGACGAGTTCGGACGCGCGATTCCGTTCGCCCAGCCGCACGTCGTGATCGCGGCGAAGCCCGGTCACTCGCTCGTGCTCACGCTCGATTCGTATCTGCAGTCGGAAACGGAACGCGTGCTGCGCGAGACCGTCGCCAAGTGGCACGCGGCGAGCGGCAACGCGATCGTGATGGATCCGTGGACGGGCGAGGTGCTCGCGCTCGCGAACGCGCCGGACTACGACGTGCCGCGCTACGACCGGTACACGGCGGACGATCGCCGCGACCGCGCGATCGAAGACGCATACGAGCCGGGCTCCGTGTTCAAGCTGATCACGGCCGCGGCCGCGCTCGACAGCGGCAAGGTGACGCCGGAGGACCGCTTTCCGGCGCGCGATCGTCTTCCGATCGGCGGCTACACGATCTTCAACGCGGAGGACGGTTTCCTCGCGGGCTCCGGGTCCACGGAGAATCTCGAAGAGATCATCGCGAAATCGCACAACGTCGGCGCGGCCGAAGTCGGCATGCGCATCGGTGCGCGGACGATGGCGGACGCGCTCGACCGGTTCGGGTTCGGACGGCCGACCGAAGTGGGGCTGCCGGGCGAGAGCCCGGGCATCGTGCCGCCGCTCGCGACGTGGAGCGAGACGACGCTGCCGACCATCGCGTTCGGGCAAGGCATCTCGACGACGCCGATGGCGATCGCGCGCGCCTACGCGGCGATCGCGAACGGCGGCCTGCTGATGCGGCCGCGCATCGTCTCCGAGATCCTCGACGGGGACGGAACGGTCGCCTACCGGTACGCGCCGGAGATCGAGCGGCGCGTGATGACGGCGAAGACGGCGGCCGTCCTGCGCGGTTATCTCCGGGCCGTGGTCGTCCGCGGGACGGGCAATCCGACGGCGCGTGTGCCCGGTTACACGACCGCGGGGAAGACGGGAACGGCGCAGATCGCCGAGAACGGGCACTACTCCGCGGGAGCGTACGTGGCGTCGTTCGTCGGACTCGTTCCCGCCGAGGTACCGAAGTACGTCATTCTCGTGAAGATCGAACGCCCGCACGGAGCGATCTACGGCGGCGTCGTCGCCGCACCGGCCTTCGCCGAAATCGCGCGACTCGCGATGATGCGCGCCGGCGTCTTGCCTGCCGGCCCTCGCTTGGTCCGACTGGATAGCGTCGCGAAGCGCAGATTATGAGAGGCTCGACGCCCCGCGCCATCGACCTCGAGACGCTCGTCGCGGTTCTCGACGGCGCACGCGTCGTCGGGGATCTCGATCGTGTCGCGATCGGCGTCACGCACGATTCGCGCGCCGTGCGGCCGGGCACGCTGTTCGTCGCGCTCCGCGGCAGTCGCGCGGACGGCCACGACTTCGTCGGTGCCGCGCGGGCGGCCGGTGCCCGCGCCGTCGTGGTCGACGAGACGTACGCGGCGGCGCACGCGTCGCCGGACGACATCACGACGATCGTCGTCCCCGACACGGTGCGGGCGCTCTCGCGCGTCGCCGCGGCGTTCTACGATTATCCGTCGAGCGCCGTGATCGTCGCGGGCGTCACGGGAACGAACGGCAAGACGACGACGACGCAGTTGATCGCGGCGATCCTCGGCGAGGCGTCCATTCCGACGGGCGTCATCGGGACGCTCGGCGCGCGTTTCGGCCGGAGCGCGTGGCCGCTGTCGAACACGACGCCGCTCGCCTCCGAGGTGCAAGGCCTGCTCTCCGAGATGCGCGATCTCGGCGCGGAGGCCGTCGCGATGGAAGTCAGCTCGCACGCGCTCGCGCTCGAACGCGTGGCCGACGTGACGTTTTCCATCGCGGCGCTCACGAACGTGACGCGCGATCATCTCGATTTTCACGGAACGTTCGAAGCGTATGCGGCCGCGAAGCGCGGGCTCTTCGAGCGCACGACCGAGATCGTGCTCAACGTGGACGATCCGTGCGGCCGCGCGTGGGCGAACGATTTCGCGTCGCGCGGCCGCTCGCTCGCGACGTACGGCGAGGCGGAAGACGCCGGCGTGCGCGCGAGCGCCGTCGCGGTGCGCGCGGACGGCAGTCGCTTCACGGTCGACGGCCGCACGTTCGAGATCGCGATGCCGGGGCGTTTCAACGTCCACAACGCGCTCGCGGCGCTCGCCGTCGTGCGGAAGCTCGGCGTCGACGACGCCGTGACCGCGCGCGCGCTCGCCGCGTTCGAAAGCGTGCCCGGCCGCATGGAGCATTTCACGGGCGCGGGCATCGACGTTCTCGTCGACTACGCGCACACGCCGGACGCGCTCGACGTCGTGTTGCGCGCGGCGCGCGAGACGGCGCGCGGCAGGCTCGCGGCGGTCTTCGGCTGCGGCGGCGATCGCGATCGCGGCAAACGTCCGCAGATGGGCCGCATCGCGAGCGAGCTCGCCGACCGCATCGTGATCACGAGCGACAACCCGCGCGGCGAAGAACCGGCCGCCATCGCGGGCGAAATTCTCGCCGGCGTCGTCGCGAACGAGCGCGTGTCGGTGGAACTCGACCGGCGTGCGGCGATCCGTCGCGCGATCCGCGACGCGGTTCCGGGCGACGTCGTGGTGGTCGCGGGCAAGGGTCACGAAACGTATCAGATCGTCGGCGAGACGATCATGCCGTTCGACGATCGTGCCGAGGTGCGCGCGGCGCTCGCGGCTCGCACGCTCGCCGAGGAGAGCGCGACGTGACGGTCCCGCTCGACGATGCCGTCCGTGCGTCGGCGGCGCGAACGCTGCGCGGCGATCTGTTGCCGCGCGAGCTGCGTTTCTCGACGGACACGCGTTCGCTCGCACCCGGCGACGCGTTCGTCGCGCTCCGCGGCGAACGGTTCGACGGTCACGACTACATCGCCGCGGCCCGCGCCGCCGGCGCCGGCGCGATCGTCGTCGACGACGAGCGCCACGTCCCGCCGGGCACGGCGGCGTTCGTCGTCGCGGACACGACGCACGCGTACCTCGCGTTCGCGAGCGTCGCGCGCGCGCGTTCGCGGGCTCGCGTTGCGGCGATCACGGGCAGCGCGGGGAAGACGACGACGAAGGCGTTCCTCGCGCACGTTCTCGGCGCCGGCGGAGCGCGCACGGTCGCGACGCCGCGCAACGAGAACAACGAGATCGGCGTCGCGAAACTGTTTCTGAGTTTGCCGGACGACGCCGAGTTCGTCGTCGTGGAGTTCGGCGCGCGGCATGCCGGCGAGATCGCGACGCTCGCGCGCGCCGTGCGGCCCGACGTCGCGGTCGTGACGAACATCGGCGAGGCGCACCTCGAGGTGTTCGGTTCGCGCGAGCTGCTCGCCGAAACGAAGTGGGGCATCTTCGCCGCGGGCGCGCGGCGCGTCGCGAACGCGGGCGACGCGACGTCGCGCGCCCTCGCCGAACGCGACGGCATCCCCGCAACGTGGTTCGGCGTGACGGGCGAGCCGGCGGCGCCGCGCGGCGCGTCGTCCGTCGTGTTGCGCGGCCGCGGCGAACTCGAGGTCGCGCGTACCGGCGAGGCGCGGGAATCGTATCCGGTCGACGTCACGGTCGCGGGCGATCACAATCTGCGCAACGTCGCGGCCGCGGCGGCGGTCGCGGTCGATCTCGGGTTCGCGCCGTCCGCGATCGCGGCGTCGCTCGCGACGCTCGCGCTGCCCGCCGGGCGCTACGAGCGTTCGTCCGTGTGCGGCTTCGACGTGATCTACGACGCGTACAACGCGAACCCGAGCGGCATGGTCGCGACGCTCGCATCGTTCGCACGGGAAGCGGCGCCGCGGCGCATCGCCGTCCTCGCGAGCATGGCCGAACTCGGCGAGGATGCGCCCGCGTTGCACCGTTCGGTCGGCGCCGCCGCCGCGACGTCCCGGCTCGCGACGCTGCTCGTCGGCGGCGACTACGCGGACGATCTCGCACGCGGCGCGCGCGAGGGCGGCATGGCGGACTCGTGCATCGTGCCGTTCGCATCGAACGACGGCGCGATCGCGTGGCTGCGTGCGCACGCGCGACCGGACGATCTCGTCCTGCTCAAAGGTTCGCGGCGCTACAAGCTCGAGGACGTCGTCGCCGGACTGCGAGGCGCGCATGCCGGATAGGATGCCCGCAACCGTCGGTACGTCCGCGCCCACGCGGCGCCGCGCGCCGTTCGCGAACGACTACGTGGCGATCCCCGTGCGGACGCGACTCGTCCGCGCCGGCGACGATCTCGCCGCCGTCGTTTCCGCGGCGGTACGCGGCATCGCCCGTCAGGGCGACGTGATCGCGGTGTCGGAGACGGCCGTCGCGATCGCGCAGGCGCGCACGATCGCGGCGGAGACGATCCGGCCGAGCCGCCTCGCGTACGCGCTGTCGCGTCGCGCCGGAGCGCTCGCGACCGTCAACCAGCCGGAATCGCTGCAACTCGTCATCGACGACGTCGGCCCGTGGCGCGTCGTCGTCGCCGCGGTCGCGCACGTCGCCGGACGATTGCTCGGAAAACGCGGGATGTTCTATCAGGTGCTCGGCGAGGCGATCGCGGCGATCGACGGATACACGGGAACGTTGCCGCCGTTCGAGCGCACGATCGTGCTCGGCCCCGAGGATCCCAACGGCGCGGCGTGCGCCGTCGCGACCGCAGCGGGCGCGCACGCCGCGATCGTCGACGCGAACGATCTCGGGATCGCGAAGGTGCTCGGCGCGTCGCCCGGCGTCGATGCGGATCACGTCGCCGCGGCGTTGCGCGGCAATCCGCACGGCAACGGCGACGAGCAGACGCCGGTCGTCGTCCTCGCGTGGCGCGGGCCGGGCGCGAGCCCGCTCGTGGTGCGCGCATGAACGCGCCGCCGCCGCTCGCGAGCCTCGCGTTTCTCTTCTGCGCCGTGCTCGTCGCGACGTTGCTCGTCGGGCGGCCCGCGATCGCCGCGCTCCGGCGTCTCTCGTTCGAGCAACGCGCGTACGAAGACGCGCCGAAGACGCACGCGAAGAAGAGCGGCACGCCGACGATGGGCGGCCTGATCTTCGCGGTCGGACTCGTCTCCGCCGTGCTCTTCCATCCCGACGGCGCGACGGCCGCGATCGCCCTCCTCGGTGCGGCCTGCCTCGCGATCGGCTTCTTCGACGACTACACGTCGATCCGCCGCGGCCGCAATCGGGGGCTGCGCGCTCGCGACAAGTTCGCGCTCACGTTCGTCGTGGCCGTACCGTTTCTCGTGCTCGCGGATCGCATCACGCCGCCGGCGCTACGCGATGCCGTTTTCACGTTCGGAAACGTCGCGGTTCACGTTCCGCACGTGCTTTGGTACGCACTCGGGCTGCTCGCGATCCTCGGAACGACGCACGCCGTCAATCTCACGGACGGTCTCGACGGCCTCGCGGCCGGCACCGTCCTCCCGCCGCTCGCCGTGTTCGCGTGGCTCGGTTGGAACGCGGGCGCGCGCGGCGTGACGTTCGTCGACGTCGCCGTGGCCGCGACGATCGCGGGATTTCTCGCGTTCAATCGCCATCCGGCGCGGGTATTCATGGGCGACACCGGATCGCTCGCACTCGGCGGCGTGCTCGCCGGCAGCGCGATCCTCACCGGATCGCACCTCCTCCTCCCACTCGTCGGCGGCGTCTTCGCCGCCGAAGCGCTCTCGGTGATCCTACAGGTTTCCTATTTCAAGATGACGAGAAAACGGATCTTTCTCATGAGCCCGCTGCACCATCACTTCGAACTCGCCGGATGGCCCGAGACGAAGGTCACCGCGCGCTTCTGGACCGCATCGGCGTTGTTGTCGCTCGCCGGCGCGGCGCTCGCGCGATGAGCGCGCCGCACGGCTCGACGGGAGCGTTCGACGAAAACGAACGCGTGCTCGTCGTCGGACTCGGCCGCAGCGGCATCGCGAGCGCGCGCGTGTTGCGCATGCGCGGCGCCGCCGTATACGTGACGGACGAGAAGCCGCGCGAGGCGCTCGAGGCGACGCTCGAAGAGCTGCGCGACGAGCGCGTGCGTTTCGTCGAGCCGGCGGCGCTCGATGCGATTCTCGGCGAACTGACGGCGTGCGTGCTCTCGCCGGGCGTGCCGCTCAACGGAGCGCTCGTGCGGCGCGTGCAGGCCGCGCGCATCCCCGTGTATTCGGAGATCGAGGTCGCGTATCGCATCGGCAAGGCGCCGATGGTCGCGATCACCGGCACGAAGGGGAAGACGACGACGACCGCGCTCGTCGGCGCGATGTTCCGCCGTGCCGGCAAGACGACGCACGTCGGCGGCAACATCGGCAACGCGCTGATCAACGAAACGTATGCCGCGGCGCCGGACGATTGGGTGATCGCGGAGGTGTCGTCGTTCCAACTCGAATCGATCCGCTCGTTCAAACCGCGGATCGCGACGATCCTCAACCTGTCGCCCGATCATCTCGACCGGTATCACTCGATGGACGAATACAGCGAAGCGAAGTTTCGCATCTTCGCGAACCAGAGCGCGACCGACGTGTTCGTCGGCAACCTCGACGACCCGATCGTCGGCGCGCTCGCCGAGGGTGAAGCGGCCGCACGCATTCCGTCGCAGGCGCTGTGGTTCGGCATCGCGCCGCGACGCATGACGTCGCTCTACGTTCGCAACGACCGCATCACGTACGCGCCGCCGACGGGCGACCCGCGACCGGTCGAGATCATGCCGATCGACGAGATCCCCCTGCTCGGTCGGCACAACGTGCAGAACGTCCTCGCGGCGCTGTCGATCGGCCTCGCGGCCGGCCTCGATCGCGACGCACTCCGCGCCGCGATTCGCGACTTCGAGCCGTTGCCGCATCGCCTGCAACGCGTCGGGGTCGAGGACGGCATCACGTACGTCGACGATTCGAAATCGACGAATCCCGGCTCGGTCGTCGCCGCGCTCGAGGCGTTCGCGGATCCGATCGTCCTGATCGCCGGCGGCAAATCGAAGCGGACGGATTTCCGCGCGATGGGCGCGGCGATCGAGAAGCGCGCGAAAGCCGTCGTGCTCATCGGCGAGGCCGCGCAGGAGATGTCGGACGCGATCGGCGGTTCGGGCGTCGCGCGCGCGTCGTCGATGGACGAAGCGGTCGCGATCGCGCGCGGGCTCGCCGCGCCGGGCGACGTCGTGTTGCTCTCGCCCGGCTGCGCGTCGTTCGACATGTTCGCCTCGGCAGAGGCGCGCGGCGACGCGTTCGCGCTCGCGGTCCGCGGGGCGGCGGCCACG
>CAJCIN010000168.1 GCA_903970385.1 Rhodospirillales bacterium
CGGCGCGGCCACGCGACGACCGAAGCCGAACGCTTCGCCTCGCCCGGTCGTCAACTTCGCGATCGACGCCGGCGTCGACGTTGCGGTCGTTGCGGGCGAGTGAGAGGCCCTAGTAACGCGGGACGGACGCGTCGATCTCGGTCGACCAGCTATCGATGCCGCCCGCGAGGTTCGCGACGCGCGTGTAGCCGTTCTGACGCAGATATGCGGCGACGCGCCCGCTGCGGGTGCCGCCGTGGCACATGACGACGACGTCTTCGTCCTTCGGAATGTCGGCCAGGCGTTCGGGCACGGTGCCCATCGGGATGTGTTCGGCGAACGAGATGCTCGCCGTCGCGAGCTCGTCGTCCTCGCGCACGTCGATCAGCACGAACGGTTCGTCCGCGTCGTGCATGCGTTTGAGCTCGGAGACGGAAATCTCTTCGGGAAGCGCCATCAGCGTGCGCTTCCGATCAGGTCGGTCATCGGACTCGATGCATTCGCGTACAAGCGTTTCTCCATGCGGCCCGCGCGGAAGGCGATGCGGCCCGCCTCGACGGCCAAACGCATCGCATGCGCCATCGCGACGGGCTCGCGAGCGGCGGCGATGCCGGTGTTCATCAGCACGGCGTCGACGCCGAGCTCCATCGCGATCGCGGCGTCCGACGCCGTGCCGACGCCCGCATCGACGATCACGGGCACGGACGAGCGCTCCTTGATGATCGATATCGAATAGCGGTTGCAGATGCCGAGCCCGCTACCGATCGGCGCACCGAGCGGCATCACGGCGGCGCAGCCGACGTCTTCCAAACGTTTGCACGCCGTCGGGTCGTCGACGATGTACGGCAACACGGTGAAACCGTCGCGCACGAGTTCGCGCGCCGCGACGATCGTCTCGGCGGTATCCGGATACAACGTTTCGGGATCGCCGATCACCTCGAGCTTGATCAAATCGGTGCCGAGGAGTTCGCGCGCGAGTTTCGCCGTCAACACGGCATCCTTCGCCGTCGTGCACCCGGCCGTGTTCGGTAAGATCGCATACTTCGAACGATCGACGTAATCGAGCATCGTCTTGCCCGTGGAATCGTCGAGATTGATGCGCCGTATCGCGACCGTCACCATCGACGTGCCGCTCGCCGCGTGCGCGCGCTGCATGACCTCGAGTGAGGGATACTTTCCCGTGCCGACGATCAAGCGCGACGCGAGCTCGTGCCGTCCGATGCGCAGCGTGGTGTCGTCCATGTCCGTTCGTCCTTCCGGTATTCGCCTATTCGCCGTTCGTCAGCCGCCGGCGACCGCGCGGATAATCTCGACTTCGTCGCCTTCGCGGAGCGCGTGCGACGCGAACGCGGTCTGCGACACGACGCGCGCGTTCACCGCGACGGCGATGCCCGCGGGTGCCGCGAGTCCGAGTTCGGCGAGCAACTGCACGAGGGTCAGACCGTCCGGGATCTCTTTGGCTCGGCCGTTCACGGCGACGTTCACACCGCTTCTTTCGCGCCGAGGTCGTGCGCCGCATGCTCGCCGGCGGGAACGCGCTGCGGCGAGAACGCCGCGAGCGAGGCGTCGCGCTTGCCCTCGACGGCGTCCGCGATCGCCACCGCCGTCGCCGGCGTGAGGAGAATGCCGTTCCGGTAATGACCCGCCGCGACGAAATAGCCGCTCGTCGCCGTCTCGCCGAGGAACGGCAGCCCGTCGGGCGATCCCGGCCGCAGACCGGCCCACGTCTCGGCGACCGCAAGATCGCCGAGGGCGGGCAGCGCGCGCAGCGCCGCGTCGAGGAGCGCGCGCACCCCGCGCGCCGTGACGCGCACGTCGAACCCCGCATCCTCGACCGTCGCGCCGACGAGCAGCCGCCCGTCGTCGCGGGGCACGAGATAGGCTCCGGGCGCCCAGAGCGTGCGGTGCACGAACGCGCGCGGCATCGCGAGGGCGAGCATCTGCCCCTTGACCGGCACGATCGGCACGCGCGATGACGCCGGGACGCCCGCGAGGGCGCCGGCCCACGCACCCGCCGCGTTGACGACGTGCGTCGCGGGCACGAACCCGGCGGGGCCGCGGACGCCGAGGACGCGGCGCGCGTCGGCCTCGAGCGCGACGTCGCCCGCATGCGCGTCGATCGGCACGTCGAGCGCCGCGCACGCCGCGCGGAGCGCGCGGCCGAGCCGGCGGTTGTCGACGCAGCCCTCCGCCTCGCAGAGCGCGGCGCCCAAGATGTCGCCCCCGAGCGCCGGTTCGAGCCGGAGCGTCGCCTCGCGATCGAGGTAGCGGGCCGCGATACCGCGCGCGGCGAGCGCCTCGACGCGACCCCGCAACCGCGCGACCTCTCCCCGGTCGTACGCGACCTCGAGGATGCCGTCCAGGCGCAAGCGCGCGTCGATGCCGCCGCGCTCGCGCAACTCCTCGACGAATGCCGGATACAGCGCGAGCGAGCGCGCGCAGAAGGCTTCGTACGGGCCGGCGATCGACTCCGTGTACGGCGCGAGCATACCGGCGCCGGCCCACGACGCCGCGCCCCCCGGCTCGCGTGCGTCGATGACGCGCACGTCGGCGCCGCGACGCGCGAGTTCGTATGCGATCCCGAGGCCGATCAGTCCGGCGCCGATCACGACGATCATCTCCGGTGCTTCGCGGCGCGTCGTCGCGCCGCCGCTCGACCGCCTCCGGCCGCGTCGCCCTGCTAGTGGATCCCGAACGTGGAGACGAGGCGCAGGCCGAACGCGAAGAGCATCGACCCGAGGAAAACGCAGACGGGCAACGTCAGCACCCAGGCGAGCAAGATGTTGCGCAGCGTGGCGCCCTGCAGCCCGGAGCGATTCGCCGCCATCGTGCCGGCGACGCCCGACGACAAGATGTGCGTCGTGCTCACCGGCAAGCCGAAAATGTCCGCCGCTTGAATCGTGCCGTACGCGACGATCTCCGCGGACGCGCCCTGGCCGTACGTCAGGTGCGCTTTGCCGATGCGTTCCCCGACCGTCACGACGATGCGTTTCCACCCGATCATCGTGCCGAGCCCGAGGCAGAGCGCGACCGCGAACTTGACCCAGGTGGGGATGAAGTTCGTCGTCTTGTCGAGCGTCTTGTGATAGGCGCCGAGCGACGCGGCGTCGTCCGCGTCCGAGATCGACTTCTTCTTCACGAGCTTGGCGATCGACGCGCTCACGAGGTAGATGTCACTGCGCAGGCCTTTGCGATCGTCCTTCGGGACCTGCGCGATCGACGTCTTTCCGTGCAGCGCCGTCGCGATCTCGCCGTTCTTCTCTTCGAGCGCGGGATACAATTGCGGCGTGACCTTACCGCTGTTCTTGAGGTAGGCGTTGAGCGTATCGGACGCTTCGGGAGCCGATACCGGATCGTTGCCGGCGAGGCGATGGAAGACGCTGCTCGCAGCCTGATTCTGCGAGAGCAGCGTCGCGACGTCCTTACCGCCCATGTGAAGATCGAGCGCGTACGCGCCGGGCACGACGCCGATCAGAATCAAGAGGATGAGCCCCATGCCCTTCTGCCCGTCGTTCGATCCGTGCGCGAAGCTGACGCCCGTGCACGTGAGGATCAGAAGCGCACGCACCCACGGGGTCGGCGGCTTCGTCTTGTCCGGTTCCTCGTAGAGCTCGGGTTTCCGCACGAAGAACTTGAAGAGCAGCAGCAACAACGCCGAACAGATGAAGCCGATCAGCGGCGACACGACGAGCGCGACGAGCGTGTCTTGCACCTTGCCCCAGTTGACGCCGTCGCCGAACGTGTGGCCGGCCGACATTACCGAATTCGCGAGCCCGACGCCGACGATCGAACCGATCAGCGTGTGCGAACTCGATGCGGGCAAACCGAAGTACCACGTGCCGACGTTCCAGATGATCGCGGAGATGAGGAGCGAGAACACCATCGCGAACCCCGCTCCCGAGCCGACGTTGATGACGAGCTCGACCGGCAGCAGCGCGAGGATGCCGAACGCCACGGTGCCCGCGGAAAGCAACACGCCGATGAGGTTCCAGCAACCCGACCACACGACCGCATACGTCGGCTTCAGCGAGTTCGTATAGATCACGGTCGCGACCGCGTTCGCCGTATCGTGGAAGCCGTTGACGAATTCGAAACTCAGCGCGAGCGCGAGCGCGAGCACGAGGAAGAGCAGGCTCGTGGCGGAGAGCGAATCACCGAGAACGTGTTCCACGCGGTCCTTTCCGGCGTACGGCAAGACTCGCGCGCTATAGAGCGTGGCGAAGCCCGAGCGCATGATAACGTTCGGGCATTAACGATCGTTTAATGGCGGCTTAAGAAGCAGTCGATTCGAACGGACTCGAGCCGAGCGGCACGACGTCCCACAGCAGGAGGCGATACAGGGGAAATTCCGCGAGGGTCGCGGACAATTCGTTTGCGTCCGTTACCTCGAAGACCAGGAAGACGGCTCGCTCGTCCGCCGAGAGATAGGCCGCCGAGATGCGACCTTCGTCGCGCAGCCGCCGCGTATGCTCGCGCTCGCCGGTCATGCCGTCGCGAATCTCTCCAGCGTCGGCATCCGGGCGTGGACGCGCGATGACCATGAATTTCACGCCGTCACGTCAGAATCCACCACCCGCCGGCGGCCGCGCGCTCACATACCCGTGTAGACGGGGCCCTCACCGCCCTGCGGCGGCACCCACGTGATGATCTGGTACGGGTCCATGATGTCGCACGTCTTGCAGTGCACGCAGTTCGAGAAGTTGATCTGCAAGCGGCCGTCGACTTTCGTGGAGCCGTTCTCGCCCGTCTTGTTGAAGAGCGGTTCGTAGACTTTCGCCGGGCAGAAATACTGGCACGGGTTGCCGTACTCGACCGTGCAGCGATCCGCGCAGATCGACGTGTCCGCGACGTGCAAATGCGGGACCTGATCCTCGTCGTGCATCGTGCCGCTGTTGAACACGTCCGTGAGTTTGTCGAACGTCATCACGTTGTCGATGTTCGCGCGCGACTCGCTCGCGCGCGGCGCGCGTTCGCTCAGCTTCTTCATCTGCGCGTAGCCGGCTTCGCCGTGCAGGTGGTCGATCACGCCGAAGCCGCGGCCGCCCGTGTACACCGCCATGCCCGCGTTCATCATGCCGGCGAACAAGCCGCCTTTGAAGCCCTGATGGAAGTTGCGCGCCATGCGCATCTCGTCGTACGCCCACGAGTTCTCGAACGCCGTCTGGAATTTCGAGAGTTCTTCGGCATCCGCCTTGTCCGCGACGATCGCATCGAACGCCGTCTCCGCCGCCATGATGCCGGATTTGATCGCGAGATGGATGCCCTTGAGGCGCATGCCGTTCAAAAATCCGCCCGAGTCGCCGGTGAGCAGTAAGCCGTCGGCGTACGGGCGCGGCATCGCGAAGAAGCCGCCTTCCGGAATCGCCTTCGCGCCGTACCGCAGCAGCTTGCCGCCTTCGATCATCTTCGCGATCGCCGGGTGCTGCTTGTACTTCTGGAAGTTGTCGTGCGGATCGGTCGTCGGGTCCATGTAGTCGAGACCCGTGACGAGACCGATGTCGAGCACGTCGTTCTGCATGCCGTAGATGAAGCCGCCGCCGAAGGTTTCGTTCGGCAGCGGATGGCCCATCGTGTGGATCACGCTGCCGGGATCGACTTTGCCGGGCGCGCACTGCCACAGCTCTTTGATGCCGACCGCGTAGACTTGCGGATCGCGACCTTCGTCGAGGCCGAGCTTGCCGATCGCCTGCTTTGCGAGCGTGCCGCGCACGCCTTCGGAGAGGATCACGACCTTCGCGAGCAAATCCGGGCCGGGCTCGTAGTTCGCTTTCGGATTGCCGGCGTGGTCGACGCCCTTGTCGCCGACGCGCACGCCGATCACGCGGTCGCCGTCCCATAGCAGTTCTTGACCGGGGAACGCCGCGAACACGTCGGCGCCGTTCTCTTCGGCGATGCCGCCGAGCCACTTCGTCAGCTTCTGCAGGCTCGAGACGAACTTGCCCGCGTTCTTCATCATGGGCGGCATCGCGAACGCCGGCACGGCGTACTTGGCGCCGCCGCTCGAAAGATACCACAACTCGTCTTTGCCGACCGGCGCCTCGACAGGCGCCGTCTCGCGCCAATCGGGGATCAGCTCGTCGAGGCCCTTCGGATCGACGACGGCGCCCGAGATGCCGTGGCTCCCGATGTCGCCGCCCTTGTCGATCAGCATCACGGCGAGATCGTCCTTGCCGCGCTCCTTCGCGAGCTGGCGGAGTTTGATCGCCGCCGCGAGGCCGGCAGGGCCGCCGCCGACGATGAGGACGTCGACTTCGAGTTGATCGCGTTGCGCTGGCATAACGCTGTCCGCATTCTTCGGAGCAGCGGAGATTTCTTGCGGCTACTGCGCTCCCGCGAGCCGATCGAGGATGGTGACGACGCCCGCGCGGTGCATCGCGATACGGTCGTTCCACGCACGCTTCCTCGGCGTCTCGAGCGTGCCGACGCGTCGCGCGGAGCGCCGCAGCATGTAGAGGCCGTACGGCGTGCCCGCGAAGAACGCGCGCTCGGCATCGGGATTCGGGAAGACGCAGCCGCGTTCGAGCGTTCGCAGATCCTGTGCCTCCGCAGGATACGCGAGGTCGAAGTCGTCGGTGAAGTCCTGGACGGGGAACGCTTCGGCGTCCATCGTCGCGACGAGCGCGCGCGCGAAGATCGATCCGCCCGCGACGACGGGCTCGTACGCATAAAACCCGTCGGCTTCGAAATCTTCGTGCAGGTCGAGCGAGAGCGCGAACGTGCGGTCGCGGTTCGCCGTGACGATCGCGCGCGACTCGGGCGTGCGGCCGCCGCGATCGAAGCTGCGATTGATGTCGTCGCCCTCCGCGTTCTCGCGCGTGTCGCGTTCGTATCCCGTCGGATTGACGCACGCCCAGATGCGATAGCCGAAGCGCCGGTCGAGCAGACCGTCGCGCACGATCGACAGCAACGCCCACGGCGCGGCCGGCTCGTCGCCGTGCATGCCCGCGGCGAGCGAGACGACGGAACCGCCCGCGGGCGGCGCGATCTCCGCGACGACGAGCGTGCGCGTCGCCCCGACGCACGCCACTTCGCGCACCGTCAGATCGTCGCGCGCGCGGAGCGCCTTCCAACCGGCGACGAGTTCCGAATACGGCGGCCTCACGCCGTTGCGTTTCGGCTACGAGACGTTGCCGACCCCGTTCCAATTGCCGAGCACGCGCTCGAGCCGCGACGGCGGCATCGGCTTCGCGTAGTAGTAGCCCTGCAGTTCGTCGCAACCGAGGCGTGCGACGAGCGCGGCCTGTTCGGCCGTCTCGACGCCCTCCGCGACGACGCGGAGCCCCATCGCATGGCCGAGTGCGACGACCGCGGAGACGATCGCGACGTCGCCGCGATCGGCGGGCAGATCGCGGATGAACGCGCGATCGATCTTGAGCGCGTCGACGTTGAAATGCTTGAGATACGAGAGCGAACTGTAGCCCGTGCCGAAGTCGTCGAGCGATACGCTCGCGCCGAGCGCGCGGAGTTCCGCGATGACGCTGCGCGCGCCGGGAACGTCGCCCATGACGACGCTCTCCGTCATCTCGAGCTCGACCTGTTCGAACGCCACGCCGGTTTCCGTCACGACCTGTCGCAGCCACGAGGCGAGCGTCGGATCGAGGATCTGGCGCCCCGAGATGTTGAGCGCCATCCGCAGATGGTTCAGCCCCATACGATTCCATGTAGCGAGCTGCTCGAGCGCTTCGCGCATCACCCAGCGTCCGAGCGGCACGATGAGCCCGATCTCCTCGCAGAGCGGCACGAAGACGTCGGGCCCGACCGGGCCGAGCGTCGGATCCGTCCAGCGCAACAATGCTTCGACCGCGACGACGCGGCCCTTCGGATCAACGAGCGGTTGATAGTGCAGCGCGAACTCGTCGCGTTCGAACCCGCGGCGCAGCGCGTGCTCGAGACCGAGGCGGTCGACGGCGCGCGCGTGCGTGACGGCCGCGTAGAAACGGAACGTGCCGTAGCCGCGCTCCTTCGCGCGATAGAGCGCCGCTTCGGCGCTGCGCACGAGATCGTCCGGCGTCAAGCCGTCGTCCGGAAACACCGAGATGCCGACGCTCGCGGACGAGTAGAGTTCGCGACCGTCGACGGCGACCGGCCGCGAGAACGCCTCGACGACGCGTTCGGCGATGCGCGCCGCTTCGCCGACGGACGCGATGTCCGTGAGAACGGCGATGAATTCGTCGCCGCCCGAACGCGCCACGGTATCCGTGTCGCGAACGGCCGCGGCGAGCCGCGGCGTGATCGCTTGGAGGAACCGGTTCCCGACCTCGTGTCCGAGCGTATCGTTGATCGCCTTGAAACGATCGAGGTCGACGTAGAGGACGGCGACTTGCGCGCCGTTGTGATTCGCCGCGAGGACGGCCTGCTGGAGGCGATCGGCGAGCAGCTTGCGATTGGGAAGGCCGGTGAGCTCGTCGTAGTTCGCTCGATACGCGAGGTTGTCTTCGGCGCGTTTACGTGCGGACACGTCCTGCACGGTACCGAGCACGAGGCTCGCGCCGGCTTCGTCGAAGTGAAAGCGTCCGCGGTGCTGCACCCACCGTTCGATACCGTCGTCGCCGATCAGCCGCGTGTCGATCGCGAACGGGCGGCGTTCGTCGCGCGCGAACTCCATGGACGCGTCGAGCGCGAGACGGTCGTCCTCGTGCACGTACTGCCAGAGCATCCCCGGCGACGGAGGCGTGTCGCGATCGGTACGGCCGCAGATGGCGTAGAGCTCGTCCGACCACGTGTACTCGCCCGTCACGAGATCGTGCGTCCAGCTGCCGACGTGCGCCGCGGCTTGGGCCAGCGCGAGGGTCTCCTGCGAACGCTGCAACGTTTCGACGGCGCGGAGCTCCTCGGTCACGTCGAACGCGATGCCGGTGACGCCGGCGATCGAGCCGGACGCGTCGCGGAGCGGCTCGACGAAGGCCCGCAGATTCCGGCCGCTCACCTCGAAGGCGAACGTGACGCGCTCCCCGCCGAGCGCCCGGCAGTGCGCGTCGCTCGCCGGGTTCGGAGTCGTGCTCGCGAGCAGGCGCGCCAGCGTCGGCACGCTCTCGTCGGCGCTCACGATCGCGTCGGCGGCAAGACCCTCCCACGTCGCGAGCCCGGCACGGGCGTCCGTCGTCCAGAGCGCGGCGGGCATCGCGGCGGCCACGAGCTCGAGGAGGCTCGCGTGCGCGTGTGAGACCGTTTCCGTTACCGGACCTTCCCGAGACATAAACGCCTTCGCTCACGTCGGCTGCCCCGGCGGGCACCGCTACCTCAATGCAGCATCCAGCAGTTCGACCGGATGGGCCGTGACGACCTTACAACCTTTGTCGGCAAGGATCGACTGGATTTGAAGCGTGCACCCGGGATTCGCGCTCGCGAGGACGTCGGGACGCGTGGATGCGACGTTCGCGGCCTTCCGCGCGCCGATCTCGGCCGCGGCCGCCGGCTCGAGCAGGTTGTAGACGCCGGCGCTGCCGCAGCACTGGTCCGCATCGGGAATCTCGACGATCTCGAGTCCCGGGATGCCGGCGAGCAGGGTCCGTGGCGCCTGCCGGATCCGTTGCGCGTGCGCCAGGTGGCACGCGTCGTGATACGCGACGCGCATCGGCAGCGGCCGGCGCTCGGCGACCGATCCGACGTCCGCGAGGAATTCGCTCACGTCCTTGACCTTCGCGGCGAAGCGTTCCGCGCGATCGCCCTCGATGAGCTCGGCGTACTGCTTGAGCGTCGACCCGCAGCCCGCGGCGTTGATGATCACGGCGTCGATCCCGTCGAGATCGCCGAAGCGCTCGACGAGCGCGCGAGCGAACGCGTGCGCCTCGCCGTCGCGGCCGACGTGCAGCGAAAGCGCGCCGCAGCAGCCTTGATCGCCCGGGACGATCACGTCGTACCCCTCGGCCGAGAGCACGCGGATCGTCGCCGCGTTGACGTTCGGGAAGAACACGCGTTGCACGCAGCCCGCGATGAGGGCGACGGTGCCGCGTTTCGTGCCGCGCGCTGCGGTGTACGGCGGCAGCGTCGCGCGCATGTCGGCGAGCGAAAGCGGCGGCGCGATCTTCGCCATCGCGGCGATCCGCGGCGGCAAGAGCGCGAGCACGCCGCTCGCGCGCACGAGCGCCTGCAAACCGCTCTTCGCGTAGAAGAACAGCGGCCACGCGAGCACCTTGAGCCGCGCCGGATAGGGAAACAGCGCGAAGATCATCTCGCGGAGCCCGCGATCGGCGGGTTCCCGCGGATGCTGCGCGTCGATCTTCGCACGCGTCGATTCGATGAGGAGATCGTACCGCACGCCCGAGGGGCACGCGGTAACGCAGCCCATGCACCCGAGACAGCGATCGAAGTGCGCGACGACCGTGTCCGTCAACTCGATCGCGCCCTCGTGCAGACCCTTCATCAGATCGATGCGGCCGCGCGGCGAATCCGCCTCCGCACCCCACGACCGGTACGTCGGACACGCCGGCAAGCAGAACCCGCAGTGCACGCAGTCCGAGATCAACTCGGTTTCGGTGCGATGGTCGACCACCTTACAAACCTCCGAGAAAGCGGCCGGGATTGAGCCGGCGCGCGGGGTCGAAACGTTCTTTGAGACGCTGCATGAGGAAGAACGACGGCGGCACGGTGCCGTACGGATCGACGGCGTCGCCGAGCGCCGGGTCGCGCACGTCCGTCAGCACGAGATTGCCGTGCAGCGCTTCGACGGCGCGACGCGCGCCCTGGAGCGCGGCGATCGTCGCCGGCACGCCGGTCGCGTAGCCCGAAACGAAGGCGATGCCGAGCGGCGGATAGACGATCGCTCTCGCGTCGCCGAGGACGTTCGCGAGCGGCGCGAGCGCGTCGCGCTCGAACGCGACGAAGTCGCCCGGCGGAACGCTGATCCGCACGCGCACGTCGCCGTGCGTTCGCGCCGCTTCGTCGAGCGCGCCCGGCCGTTCGCCGTCGCCGAGCGATTCGCTCGTGAGACCCTGCGCCTCGGCGATCGTCGCGAAGCGCGCGATCTGTTCCGCGACGCCCGCGTCGAAGCCCTCGAAGAGCACGTGTGCTTCGTACGTGCCCGATGCGGCGTCGCGCGTGGCGACGAACGCCGCCGGTTCGAGGCGGTTCGCGATCGTCGCACGCGTCAACGCGACGAGCCCGTCCGCGCCGCACGCGCCGACGCGAATCGCGCGCGCGACCTCCGGGACGGGATGCAGCCGGAACGTCGCGGTCGCGATCATGCCGAGCGTGCCGAGCGAACCGACCGCGAGCTTCGGCAGGTCGAACCCCGCGACGTTCTTCACGACCTTCCCGCCGCCGCGCACGCGTTCGCCGTCCGCGCGGATCATCGACACGCCGACGATGAGGTCGCGAAACGTGCCGAAGCGGAGCCGCCGCGGGCCGAAGGCATTCGTCGCGACCAGGCCGCCGATCGTCGCGAGCTCGGGATACGGCGCGTCGAGCGCGAGCCGCTGCCGGTGCGGCGCGAGTGCGCGCTGCATCGCCGCGAGCGTGATGCCCGCTTCGACCTCGACGACCATGTCGGCCGGCGCGTATTCGACGACACGGCAGAGGTGTGCCGTCTTGACGAGCACGTCGACGCGCGACGGCGCGTATCCGAGCCCGAGTTCGGTGCCGCCGCCGAGGAACGCGACCGCGTCGCCGCGACTCGCGGCGTCGCCGAGAACGGCGGCCGCTTCCGCGAGGTCGCCCGGCGCGACGATGCTCCGCGCGGGCGTGCCGCGCACGGTCGTGCCGCCGACGCGCACGTCGCGCATGTCGGTCGACACGCTAGCCGCGACCCACGCCCGTCGCTTCGACGGCGTGCGGCGCGTACGCACCCGGAACGTCGCCGCACAGACGCGGCGTCGGGAAGACCTTCCCGGGGTTGAACGTCCGCTCCGGATCGAACGTGCACCGCACGAAATTCATCGTCTCGAGGTCCGCGTCGCCGAAGAGCTCGCCCATGTAGACGGCCTTGTCGACGCCGACGCCGTGCTCGCCCGTGATCGATCCGCCGTAGCGAATGCAGATTTGGAGGATCTTGCCCGCGACGGTTTCCGCGCGATGCTCTTCGCCGGGCACGCGCGCATCGTACAGCACGAGCGGATGCAGGTTGCCGTCGCCCGCGTGAAAGACGTTCGCGACGCGCAACCCTTCGCTCGCGGTCACCGCCGCGATCTCGCGGAGCACGGTGCTGATCTGCGAGCGCGGGATCACGCCGTCTTGGACGTAGTAGTTCGGGCTGATGCGGCCCATCGCGGCGAACGCGCCTTTGCGGCCCTTCCACATCAGCGCGCGTTCGGCGTCGCTCTTCGGCGTGCGCACCTCGATCGCGCCTGCGGCGCGCGCGATCTCGACCGCGGCGCCCGCGGTATGTTCGACTTCCGCGCGCGTCCCGTCGACGTCCATCAGGAGCGCCGCGCCGACGTCGAGCGGCCAGTCGACGCCCGTCGCCTTGACGATCGCCTCGATCGCGAGCGTGTCCATCATCTCGACGGCGGCGGGTACGATGCCGGCCGCGACGATCTCCGAGACGCACGCGCCCGCTTCGTCCGTCGACGGAAACGTCGCGAAGAACGTCCGCGTGAGCTCGGGCACGCGCAGGATGCGGACGACCGCCTCCGTGACGATGCCGACGAGACCTTCGCTACCGACGACGGCCGCGATCAAGTCGTAGCCGAGCGGATCCGACGCCGACTCGCCGACCGTCACGACGCGGCCGTCAGCGAGCACGACGGTCGCCGCGACGACGTGATTCACCGTGAAGCCGTACTTGAGACAATGCGCGCCGCCGGAGTTCTCGGCGATGTTGCCGCCGATCGAGCACACGCTCTGGGAGCTCGGATCGGGCGCGTAGTAATAGCCGTCGGCCGCGATCGCGCGCGTGACGTCGAGGTTGATCACGCCCGGTTGCACGCGCATGCGCTGGTTTTCGAGATCGATCGCGAGAATGCGCGTCATCCGCGAGAGCACGACGAGCAGACAACCCGGCACCGGTAGCGCGCCGCCGGAGAGCCCGGTGCCGGAACCGCGCGGGACGATCGGGATGCCGTGCGCCGCCGCGACGCGTACGACGCCGGCGACTTCTTCCGTCGTCTCCGGAAGCACGACGGCGAGGGGCCGGACGCGGACGCCGGCGAGGCCGTCGCACTCGTACGTGCGCAACTCGGCCAGATCGACGATCGTCCGCCCCGGCCCGACGACGCCGGCGAGTTCGCGGAAGATCGCAACGTCACGATCGGGGATCGGTAGAGTCTTCAATCCGACGTCCAGTCCAAGAGTGCTTCGCGCTCGGACGGCGCGAACCCGATGCGCGCTTTGATCGCCTCGAGATACTTGCGCTTGCCCGCGCGATTCCCCTTACCGATCATCACGACGCCCGCGAGCCGGTTCTCCGCGAAGAAGAGCGCGCGATAGTGCTTCTTCTGCGCGTCGATCTTGCGCCGCGTCTCGAGATCGCTGCGATACTCGGGCGAGATGCCGAACTGCGTGATCGTCTGGCCCGTGAAGAGTTTCGACGAATACTCCGGCACGTCGTGATAGCGC
>CAJCIN010000169.1 GCA_903970385.1 Rhodospirillales bacterium
GCGCTCTGGAAAACGCATTACAACGAGGTCCGCCCACACGGCTCGCTCGGTTACGCTACGCCGAGCGAGTACGCAAAACAACACGAAGTAGCTAACTCAACTGCACATTTACCGGCTGCGTGAAGTTGGGGGCTTGACCACGGCGAACACAGCTGCAACACCAAGGCAGAGGAATAAATGCGTGGCAATGCCCATCCTGCGAAATGCGGAGAGGAAGGCACGTACAAAAATTAACATTTTTGTTATCCGCGACCCGAAAGTGATCTGACGCGAACTAGCCCACCCATAATGATCGGCAAAACAAAAACTGAGCAGGGTTTCAGAAGCCGCGACCATTGCCTCGGTTATTGGATCACTCGCATCAATATTCTAAACTTAGACTGCTTGAAAAAGCAATACGTGGTTGGAACTCATGACGATGAATCTACACGAGCTTGTTAATTTCGAAGGCGCCTGATCTTGCACATCGCTTTCGCAAGTCCGACCGTTTCGAGAACGTCGATCTCGAGTAGGGCTCGACGGTAGCGTCTGCGGGCGTTTCGGTCCGGCGTCGCCGAAAAAGACCGTGACACATGGCATTTGCCTCCGAACTGCGACAACATGCCGATCGCTATCGAGTGGATCGGGGGTTGCCGCGCCCATTCGCGCGCAAGCGGGACGCGGTCGTAAGCGCGGCGACCGAGGAGCCACGCCTTGCAATAATGGATGGATTTGATGCTCATTGTCGACTCGGCGTATGTGGATCAAAACAACGAGTTCATCGCTGATTCGCGCGCGAAAAGGGCTGAAGTCCCGCTTCCCTGAAATCGCACACTGTAGCCTGTTAATCAGCGGGTCGTTGTTTCGAGTCCAACTTCGGGAGCCACGCACCTCGCAAACGTTTGCTTTTTCACGAAGAGAGTTATCGATCACATGATCCAGACCTTACGAGTCGCTGGCTTGCGATTACGTTCGATCGTCGCCCTTGCGCTGCTCGCGTCCGTCGCGCTCGCCCCGCAGATGGTTCGCGCACAGACGAGTGCCAAGCCCGCTATCGTGCTGGTCCACGGCGCGTTTGCGGACGCGTCGAGCTGGGATGCCGTCATCTCGCTGCTGCAGCAGGCCGGATTTATCGTCTACGCGCCGCCGAACAACTTGCGCGGCCTCGATGCGGACTCGGCGTCGCTCGCCGCGTTCGTCAAGTCGATTCCGGGGCCGGTGATCCTCGTCGGCCACTCGTACGGCGGGTCCGTGATCAGCGTCGTGTCGCCGAGCGAGGGCAACGTGAAAGCGCTCGTCTACGTCGATGCCTTCGCGCCGGACACCGGTGAAAGCCCGGCTAGCCTCCTCAGTGCGTATCCGCCGACGCCGAAGGACTTCTTCGTTCCGGTTCCGCTTTCGGGAAGCCCGGGCGCGGATCTCTACATCGCACCGAAGTACTACGGCCCCGTCTTCGCGTCCGACGTGCCCGCGCCGACCTCCGCGATCATGGCGGTCACGCAGCGACCTCTCGTCGCGAGCGCGTTCGCCGACAAAGCCCCGTATACCGAAGGTTGGAAGACCCTCCCGTCGTGGTACGTGGTCGGCGATGGGGATCTCGTCATCCCGCCGGCGTTACAGATGATGATGGCGAAGCGTGCGAAGTCGCACATCAGCCACGTGCCGGGTGGAAGCCATCCGAGCATGATCATGCACCCGCAGACGACGGTCGATGCGATCGAAGCCGCGAGCGCCGCCACGACGAAGTAAACGGCCGAGCACGACCCTAGTCGCGGAGCGGTGATCCGCGTCCGCTAGCGAATAGTGCTCGATGATAAGGCGCTTCGCGTCCCTCATCTTTTCCGTGCTGGCCCTGTTCACGTTGGGCCGCACCGGGCCGAGCGACGCGCGCATGGTGTCTTTCAACCGGGGTTTCGGCTACGGTCACGGAGTCGCGCTTCCCGGGACGGACCTGTCGTTTCAAGTCGTCACGTTCGGGGCCAACACGTTTAGTGTCGACGTCTATCGCGTCGATGCCAAGACGTTCGACCAGATTCTGGACCATCGCCAAACGACGACCGACTTCGCGACGCCTGCGGTGCGCCACCGCATCGTAACGGCCTCGGGCCCAGGGTACTACCGGAGGACCCCCGTCACGTTGCCGGGGCTTCCGATCGGGTTGTATGCCGTGGTGGTAAACAATCAAGATAAGACGGCAACACAATCGCTCGACGTGACGACGCTCGGCATCGTAACGGCTCGCACCACGCCTTCGGAGATCGTCGACTTCGCTGTCGACCTCTCGACGTTCAAGAAAAGAACGGATGTCGTCGTCGAACGGCGCGATGGACAAGGCGCCGCGGTGCCGGTCGATCGCGACGGACTCGCGCGCTCAACGCCTCTTTCACAGGCCGACGGCATGATAACGCGCGGCGCCGACGGGTCGATCTTTTTCGCTCGCGCAAACGATCCGGCTCTCGCGGCGCGCGTCGGAACGCTGCAAACGGATCGCCCGCTCTATCGACCGGGAGACAGCGTGCGTTACCGCGCGATCGAGCGAATAGGAATGGCCGGAGCGTACGCGGTTCCGTCCGACGGAGCCGACATCACGATCAGCGATCCGAGCGGCAACAAGGTTTTCGAAAGCAAGGCGGCCTCGTTCAACGAGTTCGGCACCGTAAACGGTTCGTTCGATCTTTCGAGCGATGCGGCACTCGGCGCGTACGTCGTCCGTGACGGAGACACACCACTCGGCGGCTTCACCGTCGAAGCGTACGTGAAGCCCGAGTACGACGTCGACGTCAAACCGGTGGCGGCCGCGGACGTCATCGCCGGCGATACGGCCCGGTTCACGATCTCGTCCCGGTATCTCTTCGGAAAACCCGCGGCGCGCATGCTGTTTCACTGCCGAGCACACTACGCGCCGGTGTCGCGGTGGGCGTACGGTCATTATCCCTATCTGCGATTCGATCGATACGTGACGAACGCCGAGCCGCACGATGCGGAAGACTTCACGACGGATCTGATCGCCGATGCGAACGGGCGCGCGACGATCGCCGTTCCGACAAAGCGATACGGCGACGGGGATGAGGACGGACGTCTCGTGGTGTATGTCGACGCGCGCGATCGGTCGGGCAAGACGGTGAGTTCCCGCGGCACCGTCGCGGTATCGCGCGCAGAAGTCAAGGTCGGTCTAACGCTCGACCGTTGGTTCGCAGCTCGCGGGGACGATGTTAACGTGGCCGTCGACGTCGAGACGATTGCGGGCGTTTCTCCGGCCGGCGTTCCCGTCACGCTTTCGTTCGGCAACTTCAACGGCGAGCCTGACGCCGGTCGCGACGATGAGGTCTCGCTAATCACGGATGCGGGCGGCATCGCTCGCGCTCACTGGCATTGCGACCGTGCCGGCTACGTTCGGATCGTTGCGACGGCGCGCGACACTCGCGGCCGCGAGACCCGGGCGACGTCGTACATCTGGGTGTCTGCGACAAAATACGGGTACTCATATCGGTTCGACACGGCGTCGATCTCGGCACAAAAGGCAACGTACGCGCCGGGGGAAACGGCGCGGCTCCTCATTACGAGTCCACTAGCCGACGTCGATGCGCTCGTGAACGTCTCGGGGGACGGTGACAGCGTCACCGTCGTACGGCATCTCGCAGGCAATGCGAGCACGATCGACGTTCCCGTTCCGGCAGACGCGGCACACGCGATCGTCTCGGTTTGGATCCCGGCCCCGCAGGGGGTTCTCGCCGCAGCGACCCGGCTCGACATTCGCCCGACGCCGCACGCACTCGCGGTGAAAATACACCCCGGTGAGCCGAAATACGCTCCGGGCGATATTGCCCGCTTCGCAGTCGACGTGCGAGACGAACGAGGGCGGCCGGTGCGATCCGAGATTGGCTTGAGCGTCGTCGACGATGCGTTGCTGGCGCTCGCCACCCCGGCCGATAACGCTCGGGCGTTCGATGCGTTCTACACCAACACGAGAGACGAGCCAAGCGCCACAGCCGACTCGTCGCTCGATGACCCGATCATCGTCTACACGGTGTATCCGCCCATCCGAACGATCGGCACCGTTCGGACGCGGTCCGCTTCGTCGGCGTTCCAGCCCGGCCAAACCTCCGATACGTTCACGGTCACCGTCACCGAGAAAAATCCGAGCCTGCAAGATCTCCGAACGGACTTCCGCGATACGGCGTATTGGGCACCGGCCGTCATGACCGACGTGCACGGGCACGCCGACATCTCATTCCGATGGCCCGATAATCTGACGTCGTACACGGCGTCCGGCCTCGCCGTAACGGAAGCGACCTCGATCGGTAACGGGACGGCGCGAGCGCTCGTTTCGAAAGACTTTCTCGTGCGCCTCGCCACCCCGCGCTTCATGCGCACGAACGATCGCGCTCGGCTCGTCGCGAACGTGAACGGGCCGAGCGGCTCGCACGACATGCTGTTGCGGTTCTCCGCGCCGGCCCTCGGAATCGCCGATCGGACCATTCGGTCGAGCTTCGATCGCGACGATTCGGCGAGCGCGCACTTCGACGTCGCGAACGGCGCGCTCGGACCCGCCGTCCTGCGCTTGGCAGGCACGAGCGATCGCCTCTCGGACGGGCTCGAGAGGCGTCTTCCCATCGAAAGCGACCGCGTCGTCGCGCACCTGCGCTCTGCCGGCTCGCTTCCGGCGGATGCGTCGTTCGGGCTCTCGTTGACGGACGGAGCGCTTGCGGGAAATCTTCACATCGATCTCTCGCCGAGCGTGCTCGCGCAACTCTACGCGAGCGTGCATCTGCTCGACGTCTATCCCTACGCCTGCGTCGAACAAACGATGTCGGCCGCGCTGCCCCTGATCGACGTGGAGCGGCTCGCCGAACGATCCGGTCTGCCGCCTGCCCGAGGCGTCGATCCGAACGTCGTCGCGACGCACGCCATCGCACGCTTGCAGAAGCTACAACATTCCGACGGGTCGTGGGGCTGGTGGGAGCACGATGCTGCGAATCCGTACATGACCGCCTACGCTCTGTACGGTTTGGCCGAACTTCGCAAGGACGGTCACGCCGTGCCGGGCGACGTCCTGGAGCGCGGCATCTCGAGCCTGAAGACTCAGCTGAACGGCAATGCGGATACGCTCGGTCTCTGGTCCGGCCCCTCACCCGATTCGCTTTGGAACACGCGAGCGTTCATGTTCTTCGCGCTCGCCGACGCCGCACCGCAAGAGGTCGATCGGGCCATGCTCGCGGCGGCCGACGCGCATGCGGACGGGATGAATCCATACGCTCTTTCGGCGCTCGGGCTCGCGCACGTCATGCTGGACGATCGCTCCGGCGCGATCCCGCTCTTGCGCCGGCTCGAGACCATCGCGAATGATGCCGGCAACTTTACGTACTGGACCGGCGGCGGCTGGCATTATCATTGGGAAGACGATCCGATCGAGACGACGGCCTACGCGCTCCGCTTTTATCACGCGATGGAGCCGGACGCACCGCGCGTTCGCCGGGCCATATCCTGGCTGCGAGCGCAATCTCATGGCTCTTGGTGGTATACGACGAAGGACACGGCTGCGGCGATCTACGCGCTCACCGAAGCGATCGACCCCAACCGTTCCGAGTTTGCGCCGAACGAATCGATCGATGTGTATGCAAACGACGCGCTCGTAAAGACGATTCGCATCACCTCGCCGACGCCGGGCGAGTCCGGGTTCACCGTCGAAATTCCCTCGGCGAAACTGACGAACGGCGGTCAGGTGCGATTCGTGCGGCGAGGAACGGGGTCGTTGTATTGGTCGTCCGATTGGACCCGGTACGTGCGAGACGGGGCGCCGTCCGAAAGCGATATCTCGCCGGCCGACGCCGTCGCGTTCGGAGCCGATGGCGGCAAGCAATTCGACGTGACGCGAACCTACATGCCGGAGCACGCGGGACCTTGGAAGATCGGCGACGAGGTCGACGTCTCCATGACGGTGGAGTCGAGAACGGACGCACAGTTCGTGGCCGTCGAAGATCCGCTTCCGGCCGGGCTCGAGTATCAACCGCGGCTGCACGAGGCGGGCGACGATTGGAGCGGTCTGCAATTTTGCGACGATCGCGTCGTTTTCTTCGCGTCGAGCGTCAGCGCGCATGTCCCACTCGTCTTTACGTACCGCTTACGGGCGTCGACTGCCGGGACGTTTACCGCGCCGCCGCCGACGGCATACGCCATGTACGGTCCGCCGCTTCAGGCGATCGGTCGAGCACGACGCGTGACGATCGTGCCGTGATCGTTCGGACGCGACGATCGATGGAAGATCGGCCGCGAGACGCGAAAATATGGAAACGTGCACTGGGGCGGTGCGTGAGCGAGGATCGTAAGCCGGATCCCCTCGCGCAAGCGGCGGAAATCGTCGAGGCCAAGACGGTCGAGTTTCGGCGTGAGATTCACGCCGATGCGGCACGCATGTTGACCGGACGAGAAGCGTGCGATGATTGCGTCGCCGCCGCGACGGGGACGCACGAACGACGAGCGGTCGTTTACCATCCGGCGTGCGGTCGCGACGTATGCCGCGACCATCTCCAGCACGTTTGCAGAACGAGCTAGCCGCTCGAAGCTTTTCTCCGGCCCGGCGGCTCCCACAGCTCGACGCGGTTTCCCTCGCAGTCGACGATCCATGCGAAGCGTCCCGTGGCTTCGTCGTCGCTTCGCTCCGGCACGATCTGCACGCCCTCGGCAACTAGTTTCGCGAGGAGAGCATCGATATCGTCGACGCGGAAGTTCACCATGGCTTGCTGCGTCGTCGAACCGAAATACGTCGTATCGGTCTCGAATGCGGACCAGATCGTGCTCGCTTCCGCGTCCGTATCGTCGGCCCACTTCAGCATCGCATAGCCGTCGGCGAACGGAAGACCGAGATGGTTTCGATACCACTCGCCGAGAGCTTGCGGGTCCCGCGCCCGCAGGAACACGCCGCCGATGCCCGTCACTCGTGCCATCCCGCGCCGGTTCGAGCGAGCCGGACGAATGCCTCGCGAACCGATGGGCGGAAGAAGAATGCATGGCAGAAAAAGTTTGGTTCGTAACGGGTTCGTCGCGCGGCTTCGGACGTTTGTGGGTCGAGGCGGCGCTCGAGCGCGGCGACAAGGTCGTGGCGACGGCGCGTAAAGTCGAAGATCTCGCGGAACTCTCGAGATCGTACGGGGACGCGGTGCTGCCGCTCGCGCTCGACGTCGACGATCGCGCGGCGGTCTTCGCCGCGGTCGAGGCGGCGCACGAGCGCTGCGGACGGCTCGACGTCGTCGTCAACAACGCCGGGTACGGAGCGTTCGGCGCGATCGAGGAAGTGACGGAAGCGCAAGCGCGAGCGCAGATCGAAACGAACCTCTTCGGCGCCCTCTGGGTGACGCAGGCCGTGTTGCCGATTCTGCGCGCCCAGCGCGGCGGTCACATCATCTCCGTGTCGAGCATCGGCGGCATCGTCGCGTTTCCGAACATCGGGCTGTATCACGCATCGAAGTGGGGCCTCGAGGGCTTCACGGAATCGCTCGCACAAGAAGTCGCGTCGTTCGGCATCAAGGTGACGCTCGTCGAGCCCGGCGGCTTTAGCACCGATTGGGGCGGTAGCTCTGCGAAGCATGCCGACGAGATGCCGGAGTACGCCGAGATGCACGAAGCCGCGAAAGCTCGACGTAAGACGATGAAGCCCGGCGATCCGAACGCGACGCCGGCGGCGATCCTCAAGCTCGTCGATTCGGAAAAGCCGCCGCTGCGACTCTTCCTCGGAACGATGCCGTTGCCGACCGCCCGCCAGCGCTACGAAGAGCGGCTCGCGACGTGGGAGTCGTGGTCGGAGGTCTCCGTAGCGGCGCAAGGGTAGGTCCGCTAGCGCTCGGCGAAGCGTGCGGCGGAGCGCGCCTTCGCCTTCTCCGCCCACACCGCTCGATCGTGCGGTTCGGCGGTCGTGACCAGCTCACTCAGGAGCTTGCTCGCGATCGCGGCGACGTCGTCCACCGCGCGTTCGAACGCCTCGGTGTTCGCTTGCGACGGTCGCGAGAAACCGCTCAGTTTTCGAACGAATTGCAGGGACGCCGCGCGGATCTCGTCGTCGCTCGCGGGCGGTTCAAAGTTGAAGAGCGTCCGAATGTTCCGGCACATGGTTGCACGATACGGCGCGTGGAGGTAGGGTCCGCTTGAACCCTCTCCTCGGGCGGCGATCGGGTGGGCATAGGGAGTCGTACCATTTCGAACGGAGCATCGACCTTGAAGAATTCGAAACCGAAGCCCCCCGCGGACGAATCCGCGACATCGTTCGCGCCCGGAGGCGTCACGCCGCCGATCGAGGCCGGCGGTCCACCGAATCAACAGGGCGGTGCGCCGACGCCGCCGGGCAGCGACGCACCGATAACTGCCGACGGACCGAACGGCTTCGGTAAGAATGCGTGGCCGACGACGGCGAAGCCCGGCACGCTGACTCTGCGCAACGGCGCACCGGTCGCGTCGAACGAGAACTCGCTGACCGCCGGTCCGCGCGGCCCGCTCTTGATTGAAGACACCTGGCACATCGAGAAGAACGCGCATTTCAATCGCGAGCGAATTCCCGAACGCGTCGTCCACGCGAAGGGGGCCGGCGCGTTCGGATACTTCGAGCTCGAGAACGACATGTCCGAATACACGCGGGCGAGTCTCTTCAACGGTAAGGGCAAGAAAACGGAGCTCGCCGTTCGCTTCTCACACGTTGCGGTCGAGAGCGGCGGCGCCGACGCGTATCGCGACGTGCGCGGGTTCGCCGTGAAGTTCTATACCGACGAAGGCAACTGGGATCTCGTCGGAAACGACACGCCCGTATTCTTCGTCCGCGATCCGCTGAAATTCCCCGACTTCATCCACTCGCAGAAGCGCGATCCGCAAACGCACCTGCGCGACCATGCGATGCAATGGGATTTCTGGACGCTCTCGCCCGAGTCGATCCATCAGGTCCTATGGCTGATGGGCGATCGCGGGCTTCCCGCCGGCTACGAGTACATCAACGGCTACGGCTCGCACACGTTCATGTGGTACAACGCGAAGAACGAGAAGTTCTGGGTGAAGTTCCACTGGCATTCGGAGCAGGGCATCAAGAATCTCACGGATGCGGCCGCCGGACAGATCCGTGCCGACGAAGAGAAGCTCGACTCGTACACGCAGAGCCTGTTCAATCGCATCGATGCGGGCAATCCGCCGGCGTGGAAGCTCTCCGTGCAGATCATGCCCTACGAAGAAGCGTTCACGTATAAATACGATCCGTTCGACCTGACGAAGGTGCTTCTGCACGGCGACTATCCGCTGATCCCCGTCGGCCGGATCGTCCTCGATCGCAATCCGATCAACTACGCCGCGCAGGTCGAAGCGCTCGCGTTCGCGCCGTCGAATCTCGTGCCCGGCATCTATGCCTCGCCCGATAAGATGTTGCAATCGCGGTTGTTCGCGTACGCCGACGCGCAGCGCTATCGGCTGAGCGGAAACTACGAACTGCTCGCCGTCAATGCCGCGAAGAACGCGAAGCTCGACAATCCGTATCAGCGCGACGGCGTCATGGCGCCCGGCCTCAACGACGGCTCGCGCGTGAACTACGCACCGAATAGCCACGGCGGTCCGGTCGCCGACGAAGCGTACCTCGAACCGTCGATCGCGCTCAAGGAAGCGACGGGCCGGTACGCACAGACGAATCGCGAGAACGACGACTTCTCTCAGGCGACGTTACTCTATGGGGTGATGGGGCCCGCCGGTCAGGAACGCTTGATCAAAACGATCACGACGCACATGCAGACCGTCCCGCCGCCGATCCGCGAGCGTGCGGTGGAGCTGTTCGAGAAGGTCGATGCGACGTTCGGGAAGCGCATGCGCGCGAATCTCTTGGGCGACGGCGACGCACCGCCGGCGGCTCCGGAACGGCCGCTCGTCGGCGCTGCGGGCGACTAGGACGAGCGAAAGCGGGCGGACTCGTACGAGTCGCCCGCTTCCGCACGTCGCTCAACCGGCGTGTCGACGGTCCTTTCTCACCGCCGTTCGATCGCGCGGCATCTCGATGATCTCGGCCGGCTCGGGGCGCAAGACCGGGACTGCGAACGGACGTCCGCGCCGGTAGTCGTCGAGCTGGAGTATCGGCTCTCGTGCCGGGGCTCCGTCACGTTCGAGCGACTCCTCGGTGCCGAGGCACCAATCGTAAAAGCGCGCGCAGACCGTCTTCGGTTGGATGTACGGCCCGACGGCCGCGTCGTGGTAGGAAGGGTCCGTCATGGACGATCGCTCCTGTTCGGTCTTCGGGCGTGCGGCGGCACGGGGGCGCCGCCGCACGCGGTCAATCAGAGTACGCTAACGGGGATCGAGAGCGTGTGGCCGTCCGCGTCCGTCACGGTGACCGTGGCCGACGTCGGCACCCCTGCGCTCGCGGCGGCGGCGACGGTAAACGTTCCGAGACCCGTCGACGTCACGATGACGTTGGCATTCGAGGAGAGCGCCGTGAACGGACCGCTGCCGAGCAGTGGTAACGCCGTGACGGTCAACGGCGTCGACGTTCCGGGTTGCAACGCGATACTCGCGAGACTCGACGAGAGCGCGAGGCCGGCGGGGTTCGCCGTCAGGTTGACGGTCGAGCAATTCGTCGTCGAACCCTGCGCGCAGATATTCAGCGTGCTTCCGCTCGTGCCGACGAGCGCACTCAGAGCCGTGCTACCGACGCCGCTGAGATCGAGCGAGGCGATGCCGTTGCTTGCGGGCGTGAGCACCCCGTCCACGAG
>CAJCIN010000170.1 GCA_903970385.1 Rhodospirillales bacterium
GCGGACGACTATCCGAACGGCTACTATCGGTCGCAGATCGTGCCGGAGGTGCGCGCCGAACTCGCCTCGCACCAAACGCGGCTGCTCCGGCGTTTCGGACACGTCGGCGTCTACGCGCGCACGCCGGATCCCGGAGCGAGATACGGCGACTGCCTCACGACGCGCCCGGACGGCTTCGCGACGCTCCGCGACTTCCTGAACTACGATCTGCGCCGGGAACGCAACGTTGTCTTTTGACGACGGCGCGCTCTTCTCGTGCGAGTGCTCGCCGCCGTGGCTCGTCGCTCGATTTCCGGCGACGCAGCGCATCGTGAGTTGGTCGCTGAACCGGCCCGGGTTCGCAGGTGCGGATACGGTCGCGTGGTTGCAGGTTCGCAACGCGGATCTTCCGGTCACCGTCGATCCGTTGCGTCTCCTCGAAACGCGGCTCGCGGAGCGCGGGCTCGCCGGAGCCGTCGGCCTGATGACGGCGCGCGACGTCCGCTACCATCACGTCGAGACGTCCTCCGACGGCGATCTCCGCGTCACGGCGATGGTAACGCTCGGCCTCAGCAACGGCGTCACGACGGAGGCGCTCGCCGGCAACGCACCGGTGGCAAACGGTAGCGCGATCGGAACGATCAACCTGCTCGTCGCGATCTCCGCACCGCTCGACGACGGCGCGCTCCTCGAAACGATTGCGATCGCAGCGACGGCGCGAACGGCCGCGCTTCTGGCGGACGACGGCCGCATCGTCGCGACGGGGACCGATTGCATCGCCGTCGCGTGTCCGCGAGGATCGGCCGGCGCCGACTTCGCGGGACTTCACACGCCGGTCGGACGTCTCGTCGCGGAAACGGTCTACCGCGCGACGCGCACCGCGCGCTCGGTGTGGGAAGCAAGCGTCACTCTAGATGCTTCGCCTTGATGATGCGCGCGAGCTCGGCGCGAGAAATGGTGGCGAAGCCGGCGACCGCGTCGCACTCTTCCATCCCGTCGAAGACCTCGGCCGCCGCCGTGTCCGGGTCGTCGCCGTTCCTCGCGATCGTCGCGGGCAGGTAGCGCCGCATGTATCGCGTGCACGTGCGCTGATACGCGATCCGCGCGGACGCATCCGTCGGGACTTTCTCGACGTCTTTCGGCTGCGCGGGAACGCGCACCATGGGGTGCACCTTGCCGTCGGCGTTCTCGAGCCACACGGACACGTCGCGCGCCGGCAGGTGCGCGAGCCCGCGCGCGGCGTCGCAAACGACGATACCGTTCAAGGTCGCGGCGAAGAACGCGTCGATGCGTTTGGCGTCGAGCGCTCGCAGATGCGCGTCGAGCGCGGCGACGCACGCGCGCTGCCGATCGTTCGCGCTTGCGTCCGACGCCGGCGCACCGCTCGCGCAGCCGGAAAGTGCTAACGCGAGCGACGTCGCGAGAAGACCGCGCGACCGTTTAACGTTGCAGTCCTCGCGCGCGCAGCTCTTCGTGACGACGCACGGGCGACGAGTTCACGACGAGCCGGCGTGAGAGCCGAAGGAACGCGCCGAGCGCGAGGCCGATCGCGAATGGGACGGCGTGGCCGTGTGCGATCTCGAGCCCGAGCGCAACGGAGAGAATCGCGACCTGCACGTAGCCGAGGAACGTCGGAAGCTCGTCTTCTTTTCGCCGTCTCGGCCGCCGGAACTGACGTAGCGTATCCCACGTGAAGATGCCGAGCACGACACCGGTCCCCGCCGGTACGAGATTCTTCGGCAACAACAGCAACGTGCCGAGCAGCGCCGCGAAGAGGACGACGAGGCCGGCCTTCATCACGATTTCGAACGCGAGCCATCGAGCGCGCGGACTCACGCGAAACGAATCGCGAACTCGCGCGCGAGCGCGTCGAGCAGCGCATCCCTCGCCTCGGCCAGCGTGACCTCGCGCCCGAGTTCGTGCGACATCGACGTGATGCCGAATTGCGGCGTGCCGCACGGCGTGATCAGCCGGTCGTAGTCGAGCGGCGTCGAGACGTTGAGCGCGAGTCCGTGCAGCGACGTCATCCGGCGCACGGCGAGGCCGATCGCGCAGATGGCCGCATCGCCGACGTAGACGCCGCGATGTTCGCTGCGCCCGGTCGCCGCGATGCCGAACGTCGCGAGCATCGCCACGACGGCACGTTCGAGTGCCGAGACGAACGGCACGACCTCGCGGAATCGTTGCAAGCGCACGATGGGATAGACGACGAGTTGCCCGGGCCCGTGATACGTCGCGTCGCCGCCGCGCTCGACCTCGACCACGTCGATCCCGCGAGCGGCGAGCGCGCTCGCCGGCAGCAAGACGTTCGCGGCGTTCGCGTTCCGGCCGAGCGTGACGACGGGATCGTGTTCGACCGCGATCCACGTGTCGCCGCGCGTGCCGCGCGCGACCTCGTCGTGCACCGTGCGCTGGAACGCGAGAACGTCCCGGTACGGCGAGCGGGGAAGCTCGACGAGCGAGACGGTCTCGGGTTCGTTACTTCGCGCCGGCTCCAACGGGAACCGGCTTCGGCTTCGGATTCACGACGTGGATCGCTTTCGAATGCGATGCCTCCGCCGCGTCCATGATCGATTCGGTCAGCGTCGGATGCGGGTGGATCGAGAGCCCGATGTCTTCGAGCGTCGCGCCCATCTCGAGCGCGATCACGCCTTCGCCGATCAGCGATTCGGCTTGCGGGGCGATGATGTGCATCCCGAGCAAGAGATCCGTCTTCGCATCGCCGATCAGCTTGATCATGCCGTCCGACTCGTTCATCGTGCGCGCGCGACCGCTCGCGAGGAGCGGGAACTTGCCGATGCGCAACTCGTAACCCGCGGCCTTCGCCTCTTCCTCGGACAAGCCGACCGTCGCGACTTCCGGATCCGTGTACACGCAGTTCGGAACCGCGACCGGATCGTACGCGGACGATGCGTCGCCCGCGATCGCTTCCGCCGCGACCGTGCCCTCTTTCATCGCCTTGTGCGCGAGCAGCGGTGCGCCCGCGACGTCGCCGATCGCGTAGATGCCGTCGACGACGGTCTTGCGTTGCGCGTCGACCGCGAGGAAGCCCCGCTCGTCGACGGCGAGGCCCGCCGCCGCGAGGTTGAGGTTGTCGGTCACGGGGCGCCGGCCGACGGCCACGAGCGCGACTTCGAATTCGCGCGTCTCGTCCTTCTCGTTCGTGAACTCGCCGTTGATGACGGCCTTCACTCCGGACGCGGTCTTCTCGAGCGAGACGAGCTTCGTGCCGAGAGCGATCTCGACGCCTTGCTTTTTCAGGATGCGCGCCATCGTCTTCGAGATCTCGAGATCGGTGCCGGTCAGCACCTGCGACATCATCTCGACCACGAGCACCTTCGCGCCCATGCGCGTGTAGACGGTCGCGAACTCGAGCCCGATGACGCCGCCGCCGATGACGAGCATCGTCTTCGGTATGCGTTTGAGCTGCACGGCGTCGTCCGAGTTGATGATCGTCTCGCCGTCGCGCGGCCACGCCTTCACGTCGACGGGCGCGCTGCCCGTCGCGATCACGACGGCATCTTTCGCGACGTAGGTCTCCGTCGAACCGTCGCGCTTCTTGAGCGCGACTTCCTTCGGACCCGTGAACGATGCCTCGCCGTACGCGAAGTCGACGTTGTTCGCTTTGAAGAGCTGGTTCACGCCGCCGACGTTCGCCTTGACGACCGACTCCGTGAATTTGGCGACGCCTTCTCGATCCACTTCGGGCGCCGCGACCTTGAGGCCGATTTTGCCGGCTTCACGGATGTGGCGCGCGACTTCACCGACGTGCAAGAGCGCCTTCGTCGGAATGCAGCCCCAATTCAGGCAGACGCCTCCGACCTCGTCGCGGTCGAAGCACACGACTTTTTTCCCGAGCTGGCCGAGCCGGATGGCGGCATGATAGCCGCCCGGGCCCGCGCCGATGACGATCGCATCGACTTCGGTCATATTCCTCATTCTGGTCACGCCCTTCGGCGGTCCGTCTGGTAAGACCGCCGCACGACGGCAGAGTTTTCAGGGCGGTGCCATCCAATTCCGCGCCGAACGACCGTCCAATGCGCGAGATGGGATGGCCGGCGGCGATGCCCTCGATCGACCGCGACAGCATCGTCCCGATCTACCAGCAGATCTACGAAGAACTGCGCGAAGCGATCCTGACCGGCACGCTGCCGGAACTCACGCGGCTTCCGCCCGAACGCACGCTCGCCGAGAAGCTCAACGTCAACCGCAGCACGGTGGTGCACGCCTATCGTGAACTCGTCACGGACGGGCTCATCGAGCAGCGCGTCGGTTCGGGATCGCGCGTCGCGCGGGCGGCCGGCCACCCGCCGCGGAGCGCCGACGTGCCGTGGTGGGTCACGCTGCCGCCGTGGCGCGTCGGCTCGTTCCCGCAAGTGCTCGGCGAGCTCGCGGCGACGATTCACGGCGAGCGCATCTCGTTCGTGCAGGGCGTGCCGCCCGTCGAACCGTCGCCGCTCGGCGAGCTCGCGAAGTCGTTCGCGCGCGTCGCGAACGATCCGTCGTACGTGCTCACCTACGGCGATTCCGAAGGCCACGCCCCGCTGCGCGAAGCGATCGCCGCGAGGATGCGCTCGCGCGGCTGCGAGACGACGGCGCGCGACGTGCTCGTGCTCACCGGATCGACGCAAGGCATCACGCTCGTCGCACAATCGCTCGCCGAACCCGGCGACGAGATCATCGTCGAGGCGCCGACGTATCCGGGCGCGCTGCAGATCTTTCAGATCGCCGGGCTCCGTGCGATCCCCGTCGCGGTCGACGAGGACGGCATGCGCGTCGATCACGTCGAGGCGATCCTGCGCACGCGGCGCCCACGCTTCATCTACACGATGCCCGCGCTGCACAATCCGACCGGCGTCACGATGAACGACGACCGGCGCGAGCGGCTCGTGACGCTCGCGCAGCGGGCGCGCGTGCCGATCGTCGAGGACGATCCGTACGGCGAGCTCGTGCAGCATCCGCGCGGGCCGCTCGCGGCGCTCTCGTCCGATTACGTCGTGTATCTCAGCACGTTCTCGAAAACGATCGCCCCGTCGCTTCGGCTCGGCTGGATCACCGCGCCGCGCACGATTTTCGAGCGGTTGCTGTTGCGCAAACAGTCCTACGACATGGCGACGAGCCTCTACGTTCAGGCGGGCGTGCGCGATTATCTCGAGACGGCGTACGACGCGCATCTCCCGCGTTTGCGCGCGGAGCTCGAAGCGCGCCGAGCGATCGCGCGCGATGCGATCGCCGAACATTGGCCGAAGACGATGCGCCTCGCGAAGGGCGGCGGTGGCTTCTACCTGTGGCTCACCGCGCCGCGCGAGATGCGCGCTCGCGCGCTCCTCGACGCGGCGGAACGCAACGGCGCGACGTTCCTCTTCGGCGAAGCGTTCTTTGCGGCGTCGGGCGGCGATCACAACTTCCGCATGGCGATCACGCCCGTATCGCGCGAGGAGCTCGTCTCGGGCATCGAGCGGATCGGCGCGGCGATCGCGAGCGTGGGTGCGCGCTGACGCGCGACATCGCGGCGCCCTTGCTCGCATGGTTCGAGCGCTTCGGGCGTAGCTCGTTGCCGTGGCGCACGGACCGTGCGCCGTATCGCATCGCCGTCAGCGAGTTCATGCTGCAGCAGACGCAGGTCGATCGCGTGATTCCGATCTTCGAACGCTTCGTGAACGCGTGGCCGGACTTCGCGGCGCTGGCCGCGGCATCGCAAGCGGACGTCGTGCGCGCGTGGAAAGGCCTCGGCTACAATTCGCGCGCCGTACGCCTGCACAAACTCGCGCGCGCCGTGTGCGACCGGTACGCGGGCGTGTTGCCGTCGGCGCAAGCGGAGCTGCTCGCGTTGCCCGGCATCGGACCGTACACGGCGCGCGCCATCGCGGCGTTTGCCTTCGATGCCGACGTCGCCGCGATCGACACGAACGTGCGGCGCATCGTCCACCGCACGCAGCTCGGGCTCGAGTGGCCGCCGCTCGCGGGACCGGTCGCGCTCGACGCGATCGCGGCCGAGCTCGTGCCGTACGGTCGCGGATACGCGTTCAATTCGGCGCTGATGGATCTCGGTGCGTCGCTCTGCACCGCGCGCGCGCCGAAATGTCTGCTGTGCCCGCTCGCCGGCTCGTGCGACGCGGCGCCGATCGATCCGGCGGCGCTCGCGGCGCGAGCCGCCGCGAACATGCCGGCGCGTTCGCCCGAGGAGCGCTTGCGCTTCGAGCAGACGACGCGTTACGTTCGCGGCCGCATCATCGACCGGTTGCGAGCGCTCGACGCGGGCGAACGCATCTCGTTCTCACGGCTGCACGGCGACCTCGCTCCCGCGCTACCGCATCACGACGGGACGGCGCTCGAAGCGGTCCTGACGACGCTCGAGCGCGACGGCGTCGTCGAGCGGGCCGCGGACGGCGTCCGGCTGGCCCTTTGAACGCGCGCCGGAAGGGTTCGCCTCTCCACATAGCCTAGGAAGCGCCAAGCCCGCTCTACGAGCAGGCTGCACTCCGTTTTTAGCGAGGGTTTTCATGTCGCTCGTCGATCGCGCTCGGAACATGATCGTCCGTCCGGCCTTCGAGTGGCCCGTCGTTTCGGTCGAGCCGGCGACGCCGGCCTCGCTGTATACGAGTTACATCATACCGCTCGCGGCGATCGGACCGATCTGCGCGTTCGTCTCGAATTTCGTGTTCCTCCACCACCTCGTGCTCGGCCTCGTAACGGGCGTCTTGTCGTTCGTTCTCGAGCTCGCGTACGTGTTCGTCGCCGCGATCATCGCGCAGTCGCTCGCCCCGAGCTTCGGCGGCGTGAGCGACCGGATGGCGGCACTCAAGTGGATCGCCTATTCGTACACGCCGCGGTGGATCGCCGGGTTCGCGCTCTTGATCCCGCTCGTCGGCGCACTCGTCGTCCTCGTCGCGAGCCTCTACTCGCTCTACGTGCTCTATCTCGGCGCGGTGCCGATGATGCGCGTGCCGCAGGAAAAAGCGGTCGGCTACGTCGTCGTCGACGTGCTCGTCCTGATCGTGCTCGGCTTTCTCATCGGCATCGTCGTCGGGCTCGCCACGGTGCCGTTTCTCATGGCGGGCGCGCTGTCACACGCCGCCACGAGTCCGTAGCTTTTCGCTAGCCCATCCAGCTCGGGAGATCGCTGTAGCGCTGCTCTTTCCACGGATCGGCGTCGTTGTGGTAGCCGCGTTTCTCCCAAAATCCGAGCTCGTCTTCGGCGACGAACTCGAGGTTGTTGATCCACTTCGCCGATTTCCAAAAATAGAGTTTGGGAACGAGCATTCGCACGGGGCCGCCGTGGATCGGCTCGAGCGCCGCACCGTCGTATTCCCACGCGACGAGCACGTCGTCGCCGAGCATCGCCTCGAGCGGTAAGTTCGTGCTGTAGCCGTTCTCGGCGCGTTGGATGACGAACTTCGCTTCGGGTTCCGGTTTCGCGCGCCTGATCAGGGCGCTCATCGGCGTGCCGCGCCACACCGTATCTTTCTTGCTCCAGCGCGTGACGCAGTGGATGTCGCCGCGCCACTCGACGCTCGGCTCCGCGCGCAACTCGTCGTAGCTGAGCGAGAACGGTTGCTCGACGAGCCCGTACAGACGCAAGCGCCACGTCTCTTTGTCGAACCGCGGGACGTCGCCGACGTGTAGCACGGGGAAGCCCTTGGCGACGGTCTGTCCCGGCGGGATGGTCGGGTCGTTGCTCTTGAAGAACGGCATCGTGAACGATACGATTCGACCTCGGCCGCCCGCGTCCGTGCCGGCGATTCCGTTCCCGGCCAAACGCGTGACGCGTGCCGTCGCGCAGAGCGAGCTCGCGATCCTCGAGGAGACGTATCCGCAGGCGGTCACCGCGCTCGACTACGACTCGCCGTTCACGCTGCTGATCGCGGTCATCCTGAGCGCGCAGTGCACGGACGCGCGCGTCAATCTGACGACGCCGGCCCTCTTCGCGCGCTACCCGACGCCGCAAGCGCTCGGTGCGGCGGCGCAAGAGGACGTCGAAGCGATCGTCAAGTCGTGCGGCTTCTTCCGCATGAAGGCGAAGAACATCATCGCCGCCGCCCGGGCGGTCGCGGAGTCGCAGGCGGGCGACGTCCCGCAGGAGCGCGAGGCGTTGGAAGCGCTACCCGGCGTCGGCCGGAAGACGGCGAGCGTCGTGCTCTCGGTCGCGTTCGAGGAGGCGGCGTTCGCGGTGGACACGCACGTGTTCCGCGTCGCGCATCGTCTCGGCCTGACGCTCGGCAAGACGCCGCGCGCGGTCGAAGACGACGTCGTGAAGTTGGTCGCCCCGGACAAGCTGCGCCACGCGCATCACTGGCTGATCTTGCACGGGCGCACGATCTGCAAGGCGCCGATTCCGCTCTGCGAACGCTGCCCCGTCAAGGACGTCTGCCCGAGCGCGCCCATCGTCGCGAAGACGCTGGCGAAGAAGGCTCGCACGAAGATGCGTGCGACGATCGCGAAGGCGAAGAAGAAGCGAACGCGCGCCTAAGTCAGGCGCGCGCCGCCGAGCATCACGAGTGCGGGCTTCGCTTCGAGGAGGCTCGCGTTGCGGCTCGGATCTCCGGAGAATGCGACGATGTCGGCAAGCCGGCCCGGGGCGAGCCGGCCGCGATCGGTCTTGCCGAGCAGATCGGCGGCCGACGACGTCGCGCTCCGCAGCAGGTCGAGCGGGTGCATGCCCATCGTCTGCAGCAACGCGAAGTCGCGATTGTTCTGCGCGTGCGGGAAGACGCCGGCGTCCGTGCCGTACGCGAACTTCACGCTCGTGGCGAGGGCGCGCTGCATGCCCTCGTTCCGAAGGTTCGCCGCGCGGTGCGCCTTCTCGAGGCCGTCGCTCGGGATCCGGTTCGGGTTGCCGGGCTGCAGGATCGAGTCGAGCGCCCAGATCGTCGGGACGAGATACGTCGAGCGCTGCTGCATCGCGCGGAGCGTCGCGTTGCCGACGCCCGTGCCGTGCTCGATCGAATGGACTCCGCCGTTCACGGCCATCGCGATGCCCGGATCGCCGTGGCAGTGCGCGGAAACTTTACGACCGAACTTTCCGGCCTCGTCGACGACCGCTTGGATCTCGTCGAGATTGAATTGCGGCACGTCGAACGTATCGCCGTACGAGAGCACGCCGCCGGTCGACGTGATCTTGATGAGATCGACGTGGCGCTTCACGTGCTCGCGCACCTGCTCGCGAAAGCCGTACGGCCCGAACGACGTGCCGGGCTTTTCGTCGTCGTCGACGTGCACCCACGGCGGTAGATCGTTGACATCGCCGTGACCGCCCGTGATCGAGAGCGCCGTGCCCGCGGCGAGGATGCGCGGACCGCGCACGGCGCCGCGCGCGACCGCGTCGCGCATCGCGAGATCGATGCCCGCCCCGCCGCCGACGTCGCGAATCGTCGTGAAGCCGTTCGCGAGCATGGCCTGCGCGTTCGCGATGGAGAGCAGCGCGGCTTCGGCGATCGTGTCGGCCGCTTCGTTCTTCGGACCGAACGCCGTCAGGTACGTCGAGGAGACGACGTTCGCGGCGACGTGCGTGTGCGCGTCGATGAGACCCGGCATGAGCGTCGCGTCGCCGAGGTCGATCGTCGTCGCGCCGCTCCCGGCGTCGCCCGCGTCGAACGAGACGATGCGATCGCCCTTCACGACGACGACGCCGGGCGAGCGCACGGCGAGCCCGTCGAAGAGGCGCGCGGCGCGCAAGACGATCGGCGCGTCGGGCACGGCCGGCGCGGCATCGGCGGCGAACGCACGTCGCGGCGTGAAGAGCGCCGCGAAGCTCGCG
>CAJCIN010000171.1 GCA_903970385.1 Rhodospirillales bacterium
CGCGTACGTCCGTGCGTCGTGTACGTGCTGACCTGCCGCGACGGGTCTCTTTACGCGGGCTGGACGACGAACCTCCGCGCGCGCCTCCGCGCACACCGGCGCGGCGAAGGCTCGCGTTACGTGCGCTCGCGCCTCCCCGTCGCGCTCCGCGCGTTCTGGATCGTGCCGGACCGTTCGACGGCGTTACGCGAGGAAGCGCGCTTCAAACGATTGCCGCGGGCGCGCAAATTGCGCGCGCTCGCAGCGGGACAGGTGTTCGAACGCGCGCTGCGCAACGCCCCGGACGTTTCGGAGCCGCCTCTCGCGGCATTTTCTGGAGGACAAGCGATGGCCACCCATACGGCGCCGACCGGTGCCGATCTCGACACGCTCGCGAAAGAAGCGGAAACCGCACGCGCGCGCATTCACACGGCGAAGGGCGATATCGTCTTCCGCTTCTATCCGCACGACGCGAAGCAGCACAGCGCGGCGTTCATCAAGCTCGCGCGCGAAGGCTTTTACGACGGCCTGAAGTTCCACCGCGTCGAACCCGGCTTCGTCATCCAGGGCGGTTGCCCGCAGGGTACGGGCACGGGCGGTCCCGGGTACAACCTCGATCAGGAATTCAACGACAAGCCGCACGTCAAGGGCACCGTCGCGATGGCGCGTTCGAGCAGCCCGAACTCGGCCGGCTCCCAGTTCTACATCTGCCTCGGCGACGCGCGGTTTCTCGACAAGCAGTACACCGTGTTC
Source organism: Rhodospirillales bacterium (assembly GCA_903970385.1). GTDB lineage: Bacteria > Vulcanimicrobiota > Vulcanimicrobiia > Vulcanimicrobiales > Vulcanimicrobiaceae > Palsa-1515. Next base: position 733 of record CAJCIN010000171.1, read on the forward strand.
GGGCAGACGGTCGAGGGCCAGGACGTCGTCGACAAGATCAAGGTCGGCGACGTGATGGAGACCGTGACGATCGAACCCGCGTAGCGTCGTAGAAGATGGAGTGGTCGCTCGGGACGCAGGGCTGGTCGTACGCCGATTGGGTCGGCACGATGTACGACGCGGCAGTGCGTCCCGACGCGTATCTCCGTTCGTATGCCGAAGAATTCCGTAGCGTCGAGATCGACTCGACGTTCTACGGCACGCCCGCCGTCGACCGCGTGCGCAAGTGGGCGGCGACCGTTCCGGACGGCTTCACGTTCTCGTGCAAGCTCCCGCGCGAGATCACGCACGAGCGTCGCATGCTCGGCGCGAAGGGACTGATCGCCGAATTCTACGACGCCGTACGCGCGTTCGGACCGAAGCTCGGCTGCGTGCTCGTGCAATTCGAAGCGTCGTACTCGCGCGACGAGGAGCCCGCGTTCCGCGATGCGCTCGACGCGTTTCCGGGCGACGTGCGCACGGCGTTCGAGTTCCGCGATCCGGGCTGGTACGCGCCGGACGTTCAGGCGTTGTTGGAAGAGCGCGGGTTCGCGCTCGCGGTCGCCGACGCTCCGTTCGTCCCGCGCGACCTGATGCACGACGTGTTGCGACGCACCGCCGTGCCGTTCGCATACCTGCGGCTCATCGGCGATCACGATGCGTTCGACCGGTATCACGCCGTGCAACGCGAACGCGAGCGCGACGTCGCGTGGTGGGCGGCGGCGCTCGGCGAAGCGATGCCGCGTCTCGAGCGCGCGTTCGCGTACGTGAACAACCACTATCAGGGTCATAGCCCGGCGACGGTGCGCGCGTTGCACGCCGCGCTCGGCGTGCCGCACGAGCGTCCGAAACGCATCGAACAGCCGACGCTGTTCTAACGCGTCGCGATCAGAGCGGCTTGCGCCACTCCATGATGTGGAACCACGGGACGCGGCGATACCGGGCGACCCGTTCCGGATCGCCGCCGTACGGTGCCGGCTCGGCGAAGTGCGTCAGCTGCAGGCCGTGGTCGAGAAACGCCGTCATGTACGTTTCGAGCGGACGGTGCCAGTTGTCGATCGAGATGCCCGCCCACGCGACGCGAACGGCGCGTTCGTCGAGATAGCGATCGATGCAGAAGCGGGGCGCACGGCCCGGCTCGGCCGTCCAGCCGTCCGGCATCCCCGCGGTGTTGAAGCTCGTGAGGTTCGCGATCAGGAACGCGCCGCCGGGACGGAGCGCTCGCACCATGCCGGCGACGGCACCGCGCAGATCCGCGATGTCGATGAGCGAGAGATAACCGACGACGGCATCGAACGCGGCGTCGTCGACGTCGAGCGCTTCCGCTCGTCCGATCCGGTAGTCGCCGGCCGGATCGAGTTGCGTCGCGCGTTCGACGAGCGCGCGCGTCGGGTCGATGCCGACCGTTTCGATTCCTTCGGCGCGCATGAGCCGGCAGAAGCGGCCCTCGCCGCAACCGACGTCGAGCGCGCGCCGGACGTTTGCGCCGCGCAGGCGCGCGAGCATCGGTGCGTCGAGCACGAAGCGCCGACCGAAGTCGCCGGCTTCGCCGAGCGACGCGATCCACGCGGCCGCCGATTCGTCCCAGCCGTCCGATGTCGTCGTCGCCATCACGAGAGATTCTACGACGGTCACGGGCGGTCCGGGACGCTTCGAGCAGCCGGCGTTTTCCGTGGCCGGTCGAGGCAACTCGCTCTTTTCAAAACGTGAAGTTCAGTTTTTCCGAACCCGAGGAGAAGAACCAGCCGGCGCACGCGCATGCGATCGGGATGACGATCGGACCGATCCAGAGGGCGAATCGCTCGCGGTGCGGACTTCGCCTCGAGACGACGTTCAGAAGGAAAAAAATTGCGAGCGTGGCGACGATCACGATGCCGTAGGATCGAAGGCTCGACGCTATGACGCCTGATTGAAGCGCGTACGAACCCTCGAGCAGCGGAATGAGAAACGAGACCGCTCCGATCGCGCCGAACGCGCCGCCCGACACGACCCTGTCGCCGGATGTGTGAAACTGCGCGCTGTAGACGTCCAGTACCGCAGAGTGCGCCCCGTCGCCGGCGTTATACGCGACGAATCCCACAACGGCCAAAACGAACGCAAACGTCAGGCGTCGAAACGCGCGCGGATCTTTCATTTTTTAAGGGATCTCTTCGACGGCCTCGACGCGGTCGGGGTCCGAGCGCCAGAAGCCGTACGAGAAGAAGAAGACGAGGCCGACGACGAGCGCGATGCTGAACCAGATCCACGTGCTGCGCGACAAGCCGAATACGGCGAGAAATCCCGCGAACAGGATGCCGAGCACCGGGAAGAGCGGCACGAACGGCACGCGGAACGGGCGCTGCAGATCGGGCCGGATGCGGCGCAGCACGAGCACGCCGAAGCATACGACGATGAACGCGATCAGCGTGCCGATGTTCACGAGGTTGAGCAACTCGTTGAGCGGCACGATCAGCGCGAGGACCGAGATCGCGATGCCGGTGAGCATCGTGGCCGCGACGGGTGTCTTGAAGCGCGGATGGATCGCGGCGCAGATCGGCGGGAGCATGCGGTCGCGCGCCATCACGTAGAAGATGCGCGTCTGGCCGAGCATCGAGCTCAGCGCGACGCTCGTCGTGCCGGCGAGCACGCCCATCGTGATGATCCACGAGAAGATCGGCTGGTGAAGCGGCG
>CAJCIN010000172.1 GCA_903970385.1 Rhodospirillales bacterium
CGCGATCACACGAAATGCATGGCGGCGGTCGACGCCGTCGACGACGTCGGGAAGTCGGTCTACTGCTCGGCAACCGCCGAGGATGCAGCCGAGCTCGAAGCAACGTCGGGCCTGTCGCCGGAGCAGCACGCCGTCGCCGAGCTCCTGCGGGCCGACATGCTCTATTACGCCGGCAACGGAAACTCGCATTTCAATCCGGACCGAGCTCGCGCGCTCTATCAAAGCGCGCAGTCGATCTTACACGCCGTCATCGTAGGGAATCGCCTGCACGGCGTTTCTCTCGCGAACGCGCGCAAATTGAGCGGCTGGCTCGCGCAAAGCGTGGCGTCGCTATGATCCGCGAGGCCGTCCAGAGTTCGAACCTCGCGTCGCTCGGCTACGACGCCGAAGCGCGCAAACTTGAGGTCGCGTTCCGTCCCGATCGCACTGGCTACGCGGCTGTGTGGGAGTACGACGACGTTCCGCCCGAGATGGAGCATCGCTTGCTCTCGGCCGAGTCGATCGGGCGCGAGTTCGCGATAATCCGCTACAACTTCGCGAGCCGTCGCGTCGCGACGATTACGCCCGACGGCGTCGAGCATCGCGCGGAGGTCACGTCGCATGAGTGAGCCCGAAGCGAAGCTCTCGCAGCGCACGCTCGCGATGCGTCGCGCGAAACTCGGCGAGGTGCTGCTCGAGGCGCACGCGCTGCTGCGTCTCGTGACGCTGCCCGCCGGCGACGCGACGACGCCCGAACTCTTACCTCTTGCGACGCGTGCACGCCTCATTGCGCTGCTCGCGGCCGCATTTGCCATCATCACGGAAGGCTGGTCCCTATGAGCGACGTTCTCGATGCGACCCGCGTCGACGTCGGCATTCTCGAGTTTTCCGAGACGCGCGGCGCGCTCGCGATGGCGCTCGCGAAAGCCCAACAGAACTTCGGCACGATCGCCAAGACCGAAGAAGGCAAAGTCGATTCGGAAAAGGCGAAATACACGTACAAGTACGCCGACCTCGCCGGCGTGCTCGCGGGCGTGCTGCCGGCGCTGAACGCGCAGGGACTGTTCTTCACGCAGGGCGCGCACATCCGCGGCGTCGTCGTGACGATCGAGACGATGCTGCTCCACGAGTCGGGCGAATGGGTTCGCAACCGTTTCTCGCTCGAGTCCAAGGGCACGGACGCGCAGAAACTCGGGTCGGCGCTGACGTACGCGAAGCGATACTCGGCGCTCGGCATTCTCGGCGTCGCGCCGGCCGAGGATGACGACGGCAAGGGCGCATCGACGGGCGACGATCGGGACGCGATCATTGCCGACCTGCAGTCCGAATTCGGCGCGTACACGTCCGTCGTGGTCGCGATCGCGAAGCGTCTCGTTTCGCGCGCGGTGCCCGCGGTGTGGCAGGCGACGACCGCGCACACGATCTCGAATGCTCGGACGAAGAATTGGGCCGAGCTCACGACGCACGAGATGGGGACGTTCTATCGCGCGATGGGCTCCGAGTTTTCCGGGGCGATCGGCGACGCCGCACCGGAAACGGCCGAGAAGCCCGCTGAGGACGTACCGGCGCTTGTGGCAGCCCAGCCGGAGCTCGAGCCGCGTCTGGAGCCCGTACAGGGCGATTCTGAGGCCGACACGACCGAGAAGAAGCGCCTTGATTACGTCGCGTGGATCGAGCCGCGGCTCGCGCATCTGACTCTGCCCGAGTCTGAGATTCAAGATTACGTCGGTGCGATCCGCAATCGGACGCTCGACGCCGACCCGTCGGCCGATCTCTCGATCACGTACGACTGGCGCGAGCTCCGCGAGCGCGAGCTCCGCGACTTTTACGCGATGCTGCCGAAGAAGGCGCGCGCGACGGCGGGTGCAGCGTAATGCAGCACCTTCCGGAAGTCGTTCTCGGCGGCGGGCTTCTGCTCGCGCTCGCCGGCTACGTCGGGCGCGCGTACGTGCGCTGGAGCCGGCCCGGCACACTGCGTGACGACCTCCACGCGGACGCTCAGCGCGCCCTGAACGACCCGCGGCGGCTCACGCGATGATGGGCGTTCTGCGCGCGCTCGACGCCCTCGTGTGGGGCGAGCGTTTCGCGACGGTTCGCGCCTTCGCGTCGTGGATCGTCATCGGCGTCGGCTGCGTCTACTTCGCCTCCGCCGTTCTCGTCGCTACGGCGAACGCGATCGCTGCCTCGGCGGGGATGTGACCGTGCTCTATTCCAGCCAGGCTTCACTCGCCTCGCATGTCGGCGACGTCACGGGCTTAAGTGAGCGATGAAGCCGTCGTCCGCGCCGCGATGTATCTCATGCGAGCGGCCGGGAATCGCCCGAGCATTCGTACCGTCGACGCCCTCATTCGGCTCGCGAGCGGCGGCCGATCCATGCGAACTCGGCGGCTCATGATGGTGATGAACGCGATCGACGAGGCCGATGTTCGCGCGAAATCGGGCATTGCCGGGCAACAAACGACAACGGACGGCAACGGCGGGCAACGATTTGACGAGGGCGGGGCAACGCCGGGAAACGGCGGGCAACACCCGTCAGAATCGGGCAACAATAATAGAATAAGAATAGAAAGAGATACGGACGGAGTCGATGCTGGCGCATCGCCTCCTACTGTCCAAAATAGCGCGCGAGGCAAATCCGAACGCGTGGCCCGTATCTCGAAGCCGCTGCCGGCGCTGCCCGACGAGGTCCTCGACGACGTCGATCGGCTCATCGGCTTCGATGCGGCGCAGCGGGCCGACGGGAAGATCGCGCAGAGTCTCGTCGACGAGGGTCTACAGCGTCTCCGTCGGGCGTTCGAGAAGCACGGCCTCGACGCGCTGATCGAGGGCATCGAAGTCGCGATCGGCAAACGCAAGGGCCTGTTCTACGCCGCCGGCTGCGTGCGTCACCGGGGAGCGCTCGCAGCCGAAGACGATTCGCTCTTCGGGCGCCGTCATGACGACGACGAAGCGCCGCTCGAGCTGCAATCGCTCGACGAGTACCACGAGGTGGTCTCGTGATTCTGCGCCAGAGCAACGCCTCACGCGTCGACGACGTCCTGCGCAAACCGGCTCCGAAAGCGTTCCGCACCGGGCTTACGGCGCTCGACGCGATCACGAGCGGTGGTCCGCGCGCCGGACATCTGTTCGTCATCGGCGGCCTCACGGGCCAAGGCAAATCGTCGCTTGCGAAACAGATCGCGCTCGACGTCTCGGTCGACGAGCCGGTGCTCTACCTGACGCTCGAGGAGCCCGTCGACGAAGTGCTCGTGTCCGTCACGGCCAAACTCGCGAAATGCTCGCCTGAGACGCTGCGCCGCGCCGGCGTCGATCCGATCACGCTCGCAGATCTCAACGCGCGCAAGCTGCACATTCACAAGCCGCGCGCGCCGATCACGATCACCGATTTCGAAACGCTCATGCGGCGTACGCAGTGCTCGGTCGTCGTGCTCGATCACGTCCGCGAGCTGCGCGGATGGATCGCGGACGGTTCAGGCAAGGGCACGGGCCACGTCGGCCCGACGACGATCTCGCAAGCGCTTTCCGACGTCGCGGAGCGCACCGGAAAACTGCTCATCGTTTTGCAGCAGATCCACGCGCCGAAGCTCGGTCAGCGTCCGCAACTGTACGATCTCATGGACTCGAAGATGCTCGCGCAGCGGGCGTATCTGGCCGCGATCGTGTGGCGACCGTTCTTCGGCCACGACGGCAACGGTGCGAAGTCCGACACCGTCACGGAGTTACTCGTGCTGAAGAATCGCTACGGCAAGTGTGGCATGCTGCATTATCGCTGGGTCGGGGAGACGGGTCTTCTGCATCCCTTCACCGCCGACGAGATCGCCGCGCTCGAATGCTGCAAACCGAAGAAATCGGCGGCAAAGTGATCACCGCGGCGTACGAGATGGACGATCTCTTTCGCAACGACTTCGAAGGCTACGCCGCGACGATGAACCGGCGCCTTCGAAACCTCGACGCGCAGATCGCGGCGAAAGAGGCGCTCGATAACGGACCAACGTTCCGCGAGGCGATCGCGGCTGCGGCGGTCGAGGATCTCGCGGCGCTCGGCGTGCCGCATCCGCGCGCGGCGTGGCGTCTCGGCGTCACGGCAACGCGAACGTGGTTGCTCGAGATCGCGAGTCCGACGATCATCGACCCGTTCGGTCGGTGGTCGGGCACGACGGCGATCGCGCCGGCGGATTCACCGTTCGGCGAATGGCAACTGTGGCGGCACACCGTCGCGCTCGCCGAGCACGTGCGTGCGCAGCGTATCACGCGAAACTTCGGGCCGTCCGAGATGACGGCCGGCGACCTCGAGGAAGCGCGTCTCAAGGCCCAGATCGACGCGGAGCAATGGACCGCGATACGCGAGCGCGCGATGTGGGTGCTGCGATGATCGGGTTCGTTATCATCGCCGGGATCGTTGCCGTCGTGATCGTCGGCATGGCGCTCGTTGAGCGTTGGTTCCGCGATCGTTTCGGGAGGCGGCCGTGACGGCGCTCGCGGCTCTTCGCACGGCGACCATCGCGCACGGCTGCGACGACACATGCGAACGGTGCCGGCTCACGATCGCAATCATAGACGCGCGTCTCGGACGGCGCGCGTGAGTCGGTACCGGAGCGACCCCTGGACGCCCGAGGAGCTCGAGACCTTACGCCGTTGTTACGGCGATGGTGGCGGCGGGCGGCCTTCCGCAATCGGGGCTCTTCCGCAGCGTTCCCCCGCGGCGATTCAGTGCCGCGTGTGGGCGCTCGGTATCGCGAAACGTGGGCGGTTGCCGATCGCGCCGCCGAAGCCGACGCCGGAACCTCAGCCGAAACCGACTGTGCCGAAGCACGCGCCGACGCCGGTAATCGCGAAGCCGATCGTGACGGGACCGGCGATCGTTGCGAAGCCGAAGTCCAACGTCGACGCGCATTGTGATCGCGGCGATCGAGAGCACATCCGTCGACGCATACCGCACATCGTCGCGCTGCTGGCCAACGAGCTCTCCAAGCCGCCGGCGGCGGTCGCGCGCGCGCTTGTCGACCTTGCGAAGCAGAACTTCGAGCCGGATAAGATCGCGCTGCTCTCGACTGACCGCGAGGAGATCCTCGGGGCGTCGCTTGGGCAATCGACGATGGCGCCGCGCCCGTCGCTCGACCGGAGCGCGCGGTGAGCGACGAGTTCGAACTGCTCGTCGCGATTATTGCGATGCTCACGACCAAGCTCGAGCTCGCGGAGACGCGCATCTCGTCGCTCGAGCGCGCGTACGAGATGCGGATCCACGCGCTCGAGATCGGACTTGCGCGGTCCTCTCACAAGCCCGTCGTTCCGATTCCCGCGGTTCTCATTTTCCACGATTCCGCCGCGTAGCACACTCGTCCTGACGAAAGGATCTCATGGCCCGCAAGAAGTCCGACGACAGACACCCGAACCAACTCGAGAACGGCATCCGCGTCGATCTCAAGACGCTCGCGAATGAACTTCGCCTTCGCACCGAGGAACGCGACGAGATCGCATCCGAGCGCGGCCGCGTCTCGCAACGGCTCAAAGAAGCCGACGAGGCCGTGATGCACGCGACCGCGGCGATCGTCGCGGCATCACGCCCGGGACAGATGCCGCTTATCCCGCCGACGGCGAAGGCCGACGATGCCGCCGATATCGATGACGTGGACCCGGCGACGCCGGCCAACGCCGCGCGCGAGACGATCTCCGTCGTCGATGGCAAAACGGGCGCCGTCACGTCGACCGAGATCACGTACGAGAAGGTTCCCTCGGCCGAAGATCCGACGTTGTGCGTCTGCGGTTGGGAGATGGCGTCGCCGATCCCCGGCCACGATCGCCGGCATCACCAATACGTGAAGGCGCTCGCGGACGATGCCGCGGCCGCCGAGGGTCACGCCGAACCGAAGCGCGTCTATCGCGAAAAATCCCCGGTGAGCTCGCGCGCGCGTAAACCCGCCGCGAAGAAGCCGGCGGCGAAGAAGAAGACGGTGCGCCGGTGAGCGCGCGCGCTTGTCGCGAGTGTGGCTGCACGGACGATAACGCGTGCGTCGACGACTTCACGGGTGAGACCTGCGGTTGGGTCGAGAGAGACCTTTGCAGCGCGTGTGAATCGGCGAGCGCCTTCCCGAACCTCGAGCGCGCCGGATTTGTGCTCCCGTGACGCCGCCGAAAGTCGGTATCTGCAAGACGTGCCCCGCGCGCATCTTCTTCGGCGAGATGCCCTCAGGCGCGCACAACCCATTCGATGCGGCGCCGACCGCGAATGGCACGCACGCGATCGCGCGCTTTTTCGGCGCGACGCCGATGATGCGAACGGCGGCGGCGACAGATGCGGAACGCTACACCTCGCATTTTGCGACGTGCCCGAACGCGTCAACGCATCGCCGGCGCAGCACGCCGCGTGGCCGCACGCGTGAGGCGGTGACCGGATGATGACGCCGATGCAGAAGGCGAAGTTCGCGCTCGATCTCGGGCAATCGATACTCCGGCTCGCCGGCCTCGTCGATTTCGAAGAGCAAGAGACGAAACGGCCCGTGCTCGAGGACACGGTCTACCCCGATGGTTCGGCGCTCGCCGTCGAGGCCGAATACCTCGCGAACGCGATCCTTACGATCCGCAAAGTGCCCGACGCAACGCCGGAACAGTACGGGGAGGCGTACGCGACCGCGGTTCATTGGATCGGGCACGTCTCGTGTCTGCGCGGCATGGGGCTCTTCGCGATCACGGCGGTCGGCACGTTTGCAACGCGCGGCGCGAGCGCACCGAGTCCCGCGTCGACGGAGCCCGTCGCCGCGTCGTGATGGTTCGCTTCACGGTCCCGGGCGTTGCCGAGCCGCAGGGCTCCAAGACGGCCATGCTCATGGGAAAATGGATCACCGTCTCGGGTGTGCGCGCGCTCATGAATCCGCGCGCGATTATCGTCGAGGGCCGGGACGTGAAGCGAAAAGACGGCACGCGATCCGACGGTCGCGCGCGGCATCGACAATATCGTACGGCCGTGCAGATGGCCGCGCTGCACGTCTACGATCGCCTCGGCTACAAACTCGACGGCCCACTCTCCGTCGAGGTCACGTTTTACATTCCGCGACCTGCGTCGACGCCGGTCACGCAGCTCTATCCGGCAACGAAGCCCGATCTCGACAAGCTCGCCCGGAGCGTGTTCGACGGCTGCCGGCCCCTTATCGCCGAGGACTCCCGCATCGTGCGGATGTTCTGCGAAAAACTTTTCACCGCTACATCGCCGCGCACGCTCGTCGCGATCGAGACGCTGCCGCGCACCGTCCGTGACCTCGTCGCTATTCCGCTGTTCGCGCCACAATGAGGAGATCGCCCGTGTCGTCTCACCGATCGCTCCGCGGCGTCGCCGCTTTCGCGTTTCTGCTCGCGACTGTGCCAGTCTCGTGCACGTCCTCGCTCTCTCCGGGAGGTTCATCATCGCCAACGCCTGCGCCATCGACCGCCTCACCGAACGCCTCACCGATTCCGACGTCATCGACGCCGAACTCGTCGCCCTTGCCATCCGCGAGCTCATCGACGAGCGCGCCCTCACCATCGTCCACGCCGTCATCGGCGGCGAGTTTGAGCGCATCGCC